>CAZLYS010000460.1:0-4647 GCA_964563415.1 uncultured Halomicronema sp. | reverse complement strand
GCCGTGTCATCAATGCCGTGGATGAGGAGAATGGGCGGGCGAATGGCAGACATGGCGAATTTTCTCCGTCGTTTACGCTTGTGCTTCCGCAGGGCTGTCTTCATTCCCAAGATAAAGGAAGAACGCAATTCTTTTGTGGCCCTTGTGTCGATTAGATAAACGGCTCTGACCTGGGCAAATTTAACCTACGCTTGAAATCAGGCCTGATTGCTGTTGCAGTAGACAACTTAACAGATGCCTGAAAGCATATCTATAGGTTGGCTTTGAGCATTTTTCAGCCTGATAATTGACTATCACTGACAGATATAATCGTCAAGCGTTAGCTTTCTAGTCAATCGAATGGCGTATAAACGAAGAATCATCTAATAACTTGGGATTTAGCATACTCTAATTGACCCGTCCGAGGCGGTTCCAAGATTTATGTCGAAACAAATCTCTTACTCATTAGCACTATCTTCCTGGGAAGAAACAATACGGGAAAAGATACGGCAGGCTTCTATTTCTTCGATTGTCCATGCACGTTGCTGATAATTAAGATCATCAGTGTCTTGATCGCCAGGAGAAATTAAATTGTATTCAATATTTTCGGTATGAATCGCAAATACAACTTGGAAAACTTCTAAGAAGTTGATAACCCAGTTACACTGCTCTCTGGGAAATTGCTCATAATATCGAATTAAATCTGCGATTCGAGCCTCGAGGTAATGATGCGAACTTTTGGAAATCAAAACAATTTTCAAAAGTAAAATAGCTAGCAAAATGGAACTACTTTGAGAAAGTAATAGTGTAAATAGCGGTGACGGAGATTGTTGATCTTCGGTCATGAGGGCATCAATAACTCGATTACACGTCCGCAGGCGCAATGAGTAATCAATTGGATCGCGATCGTGCTCAGTATAGAGGTCACTGAGTCTTTGTCCGAGATTATACTTCAGAGTTTTGACCACCTCAGGCTGTTTCACAGAGTAGATCAGATACTCTACTAAACTCTTTTTGAAGCTTTTATAATCAAGGTCTTTGACTTGCTCTAGAAATAAGCTGGCCAAGCTCTTGTAGCTATATTGGCCTTTGCGAGCCACGATCGCCTTGATTAATCGAAGTGCACCATCTCCGAGTACCGTCGGGTTTTTGAGTCTTTTTTGACCAGCCTCTGTAAAGCTTTGGGAATAAGCTGTATACATAGCCAGATCCATTTTGTATTGATCTTTTAATTTGCGGGATAGAGATCTGGCTGCCTCTCGTTGTTCTAAAGGATTTTCTGTGTTGACATATTGCTGAATCAATAGGTAAGACGTATATCGAGACGTCCATGGCAACTCGGTGCCAGTAAATCTTGATGCAAATAGCTTAAGCTCTGCAAAATCGTTGGTTTTTGTGAAATTAAATACCCAGTTTCTGAGCCGTTTTAGGCTGGGTGAAACAGTATATTTTGTGAGTGTAGAATCATGAAATGATTCAATCAGATCTTGAATGGCCTGATAACTTCGAGCGACTTCCCAGTTATTTATCAAGATGTAGCAAGAACGTTTCAGAGTGTTGTGAAACTCTCTTTCATCATTGTTGAACAGTAAAACGTAAATGCCTGATGATACATCTGTGCTTG
Source organism: uncultured Halomicronema sp. (assembly GCA_964563415.1). Taxonomy (GTDB): domain Bacteria; phylum Cyanobacteriota; class Cyanobacteriia; order Phormidesmidales; family Phormidesmidaceae; genus Halomicronema. The sequence goes on along the minus strand of CAZLYS010000460.1, from coordinate 3,044 downwards.
CAGTCTCGCCATACTCAAAGAATAACTGCTTGAATTGGTTTAAGACGTCCTCAACTTCCCACTGTCTAACGATACTTAGCAAAAAGCTAAAAATGGTTTCTTGAGCCTCACTGATGCTGACCTGAGACCGTTCATAGCCTTGAGAATCTGGTTGTTGACTGTGCTCCACCACAAAAGTATCAACCCTTGTCATATCAATCTCTTTCTACCAAGGACATGTTGTCGCACAGTGTCCGCCGCTGAATCAATTTGTGTTTATTGTTACGTTGAACACGCAAAAAAACAATACTACTCTTGTCTGAGTATTACTTACGCTGGTTTGACTCAGTAAAAACAACGATGACACCACGTACCAGTACCTTCAATAAGGACGGTCATAATTCCGCTCAAAGTAATCACAAATTTGTGAAAGCGCATTATGAAGTTGGTTCCGGCTGAGTTTGAGGCCTTTGCTCTGGGCCGTAAAGATGCTCAGTTGACTAGCAAAGAGTTGCCATAAAAGACGACACTTTGCTGACGCGGATGCTCCTTGGTGATGGCATTCAGTGCCAGTTACATGCTCATAAAGCCTAAATTCTGCTGAGTATAGGTAAAACTACTGTAGATGTCGAGCCTGAAGGATTCACTTAACGCAATTAGAGGGGACTGACAAATTGTTCCCTTAAAAACGCTATGACTAGATGCTGTTTTGCTAGATGGGGGCGGAGGGACTTGAACCCTCACGACCTTAACGGTCAACGGATTTTCATCCTCCCGCAGCTTTCGCTGCTGCCAAAGTGTAATCCAAAAATTACTATCGGCTTTGAGAATTGGACCCTCCCTTTACCCTCGTCGTTAGCGTTAGGGTAGCTCCCGTCGGGCCTCTGCACCTTCCAACCAAAACCCTGCCTGCAAGAGCAGAATGATACTGGTTGGCTTGGCTCAGGATTGCCATGTTCTTATTGACACCTCGCCCTAAAGCGTTTGCCAAGCAAGAATTTAGGTTTCCCTGAGTTTGAGAGCTTCCACTCAGCAGATTTCTCCACTGAGGCTCAGTTTTCTAAGTCCGTAGCGTCTACCATTCCGCCACGCCCCCTTATTTCCTGAGAGTCTACCCTCAGGAATATCTATATTACAGATGAAACACCACTATCGATCATCTTTCTGATAAGAATCGGCTGACCCTTAGAATATGTTCTGGTTGTTCGGGCATTCCAACCTGCGGATCGTTACACCTCCTTAACGATCGCAATGCCCGAATAGCCAGAGCATATTCAACGCGCGAAAAAAATCCCCCCCGGCGAAAGCCGAGAGGGTAGGGGATTTGGGGTGAAGTTCATGCCGGTTACAGGGCAGCCACCAAGTCTTTGAATAAATCCTTGCAGATGCGCGCTGACAGCTTCATGAGCGCTTGGTGATGGGGGCGGTTAGGGCTGATGTCTTCGTAGTACTTACGATGCTCTACACGGCGCGTCTCGGCCAGGTTGGTGGGCGGTTGCATGACGATCCGGGTTTTACAGTGTTGAAAGAGGGCTGTGCGGGCATAGCTGGCCCCGCCGGGTTTCTCCTCAGAGCTATCCCCTGATTGCTTGAAGACGGTGCCCATCCCGAGCGACAATTTGAAGCCGCCTAAGCTCACATAGCGCTTGGAGCGGGCTTTGTCCGTGTAGACATACTCTTTGATGGGGCGGCGGTTTTCGTCTAAGAACCGCTCGATGGGAAAGATGCGTGATAACAACGCCGCTCTCGTCAGTGGCCCAAAACCGTAGCGATCAAAAACCTGCTGATAGACTTCAAACTCTGAACACTGCAACAACGCGTCGATCTGCGATTCAAGTTCATACTGAGCGAGTTCCAGCTCACACACATGACGCGCAAATAGCCGAGTCAAGCTACTCAGACCCCGGCCAAGGGTTTCGGCTAGCTCTGTCTCACGCTTAGCCTGATTACGGACCGACTGACCCGCGAGAAACCGATAGAACGCGGGGGCATGGGATTCTAGATACCGGCGCTCAATTTTGCGCTTTTTATTGTTGGCCCCGACACAGGATTCTGGCCACTCGTAGGCAAGGTTACGCCATATTCGGTTACAGTTCTGGCCGATGGCCTTGCTGAGATTGCGATGGGTTAAAAAGATTTCCCGTAGGTCTTCCGCATGGTCAGCCAGAAATTGAGAGGGATCTGTGTGATAGAGCTGGCCATAGAGGGCCAATGCAAACGCATCGTATCGATCTGTTTTGCTCTCGATACCGCGTTCTTTGCGAATGTGAGTAATCCGTTTAGAGCTCACTTTTCTAACATCTTTACCCGCTTTGATCAGCACGGTTTCCCAAATTCGTGAGTAAACGCCGGTCGGTTCTAATAAGAACAAGTCCCCTAAGTTAACCAGTTCTTGAATATCCTGCTTTGATACACGAAACGTCCTTGCTTTATAGGTTCTAGCGTATCGCTTTGAATCGTAGGGGCAGTGATCTAAGACGCAGCAAACTATCGAAGCTTTTGCAACTTCTATACCAACCGTATGCATTGAAAACCTCTGAACTATATTCTGTAATTCACGCGCTATGGGTGAACATGTCCCTATCTGGCCATCAGTTTTCAGGGTCAAGGATGGTGGAACAACATTTACGGAAACCCTAGCGACGGATGCAGGATGTCAGAACAACATTCTGAAAACCCGTGAAGGTCAACATATTCTCAGCTCCGTCCATCCTGGCGATCTGGTTTTGGAAGCCACACCGCGACGCGACCATAGGCGATCGCGTTTCGCTGCTGGCTAGGCAGCTCATCAGGCGGTCAGTTCATCCTCCGGCGCTGGGGCAGTGCCGTGATTAGAAAAATCACGACACCGGGACACGTTGGCTAGGGTGGCCTGCAAGATGATGGCGAGTTCATCCGGGGCGCTGGCCTGATACCGTTCCCATCCGGCATAGTGCAGCCGCGAGACAATCTCACCGCGCGGTTCTTGGGTGCGCATGGCGATTTCATTGGCGGCAAACTCTAAGGCCATCGCGTGAGCGCCGAGGGCGTCCAGGAGCTGGGGTAAGGTTTGAGCGGTATCAACG
>CAZLYS010000459.1:0-4647 GCA_964563415.1 uncultured Halomicronema sp. | reverse complement strand
TCTGCGTCTGAGCTGCTTTTAATTGTTCTAGAGTTTGTTCGAGTTGTTGGTTTTTATCTTGTAGTTCTTGCGTGCGTTGTTCAACCTTAATTTCCAAGGTGCGGGCATATTCTTCAATTTGCCGGTAGGAAAGCCGCAAGTTATCCCACAAAATATAGCCGGTGCTTGTGATCGCAGCTCCCGTGAGGGCGATCAGCGGCGGTACTAAAGGAATCCACCAACCATTGAGAAACGCAAGGTAGGCCGTCCCTAGCAATAGGGTACTGGCCAAGCTCACCTGTAACGCCTTCACGCCCAGAGACTTTCGGGCTAGCTTGCGCGACGAGCGCCATTTCCAACTAATGATGGCTCCCAAAGCAGACCAAAATAATACCCATGCTTGCTCGCCCCATTGCGGCCAAGTGTGCAGTAGTAAGCGTCCTTCCAAAGCTGCACTGGTAATTTGGCTGACGATGTTGGCATGAACTTCAACGCCAGCCATTTGATCCGGACTGCCCAGCAAATTGCTATAGGGAGTGAGGAAGGTATCTTTTAAGCTTTCTGCGGTAGAGCCAATTAAGACAATGCGATCGCGCACCATGCCAGGTTCAATGCGGCCTTCGATCACATCGCTCAGCGAGATCGTATGGAACCGCTTCCCTGGCCCTCGATAGTTGAGTAATGTCTGGTAGCCCGCATCGTTTGTGCGGACATATCCCCCATCATTGGCTTGCAACGGCGCAAATGTTGCATTACCAAGCTGGATACGGATGTCATCCTCCAGCATTTGAGGTTCAGTTCCGTCTGCTGCCAGATAGATCTGAGCCATCTTAAACCCCAAACTAAAGATGATGTCTCCCGCTTCATCATCTAAATAAAGGAACCCCCGTCGGATTTTGCCATCAATGTCAATGGGCAGGTCGTTGGCGGCCACTTGTTGAAGATCCGCCAAAACAGGATGGGCCGGTGTTGCAGTGTTGGGGCCAGTGCCAACGACTTTGCGAATGCCAATCAGATTTGGCGTAGAGCGCAGAACCTCCTCCAGTTCTTTAGTCCCTGGCTCAACGGATAGATCGCGATAGATATCTAACCCAATCGCCCTTGGCTGCTGTTGCGAAATTCGTTGAATGGCTTGGGCTAAGACTTCATCGCTAATTGGCCAATTGAACTGTTGAAGATCGATTTCATCAATGCCAACAATAATAATGCGCCGATCGGTTGCTTCTAAAGGCCGCCAACGGAAAAATTGGTCGAAGGCCACCAGTTCCAATAATTGGAAAATACCAATGGTCTGCAGGAGGAGAACGGTTCCAGCGACACTGAAGGTTGCGATCGTAACTTCTCGCCATTCTTTCCATTGCTTCAGCATCAAAACCGAGTCCTTACCAGGGATTCCCCACCATTGTAAAACCAGCCCAATAGTAGGGATGAACAAAGGCACGTTCATTCAAACTGCTTAGCTGCGGCGGCAAACCAACCCCCTCAGGGGTCGTACCAACGAGCTGCCCTGATTCAATTTTCACCTCTCCCCGCAACATGGCAATTTGAGCTTGTCGCAGTGCATCTGCCTTAACGGGAGAGGTATTTAACCGATCGTAGAAGCCCGTGATCAGTGCGAGCGTCGCAGTATCGTTGACATACCAAAGACTTGCCAGGGCTGATTTTGCCCCCGTTTGTACGGCCAGTCCTGCAAAGCCGAGTGCCACATCATCGGTGCCCACTGCAGTATGGCAGGCACTCAGTACCAGTAACTCAACCGGAGGATCGTCCCAATCCAGTCTTCCCATGTCCTGAAAACTGAGTTTGCGATCCCAGAGTTGCAGATAGGAATTATCCGGCGCACCAGCATTAAAGCGTCCGTGGGTGGCTAAATGGACAATCCGAAAAGGCTTCGCTTGTCGTTGCTGCTGCAAATTATCCAGCGTAAATGCGTTATTGAGGAGAATATCGCTGCTAATGCGATCGCGTTGCTGCGTAATGGTTGATAACTCCACCGGCACCGCAGGCAAAGGGCTTTGTCGATCGGGGAATCGATCCGACATGCCCATTGCCAAAAGCGGAGCATCCGCCAAACTGGCATAGCGCATATCCGTTAATGAGACACTGGGAATAATGCCAAGACCATACTTCTCCACTAAGAATTTTTGTCCATCATGTAAGGTTGCCAGAGGCAATCTTCGTAACCCTTTATCCAGGACAAATACTAAGGTATCCGCGTCTAATCGCTGCAAATCTGGCTCTAAGGGTTCAATCAACCATTGATGCAGTTGTTGTGCTGGTGAGAGATAACTCGTCGTATCTCGCTGCGTTACATCAGCGATTTGTGCCTGCAAATCTTTCACTACAGCCAAAAGTGCCTGACGATGGGCTTCTGGCACTGTTACTTGAATAGGCTTTACCCCTGGTGCAATCAGCACCAAGTGGAGCATCTCGTTTCCAACAAACGTGTAGATTAGTGCTGATTTCTTGCCAGTGAGATCGTGAATTTCCTGTAGTTGCTGCTGAATTGCTTGTAAAGATAGGAACTCGCGCTCGACTGTTTGCCCAAAATAAGTATCAAATTCTCCAGAGAACAGACGATCGACTACCGGAATAACCTCGATTGCATTGCCCGCGTCAAACAAGCGTTCGACCCTAGTGTTCAACACATAGTTCCGACCATTGTCAAACCGTCTATCTAAAGCCAATAAGGAATTCTGTCCCCCTGACCAAGACGGCGAATTAGCACCTTGGGAGGGAAGATCCTGGTTGCTATTCCAAGCGGCAGAGTCACTAGATAAATCACCTGCATTGCTAGATGTTCCAGAGGTTCGATCGATCGCATCGAGAAATTGGTTCGGGAGAGTTGCTTGTTCGGGAGTCAAGCTTGAGTCTTCCAGTAGAAAGGCGCGTTCAAGATTGACAATGCCAGCTGTTCCGGTGGCTGTTCCATTGGCAAAATCCACTCGCAGGGGGAGCGAGGATAGGCGATAGTCTAAGGTGTCAAAGCCCTGCCCCCCATTGATTATGCCGCTAAGGGTTGCCCCTTGCCTGAATATGAAGGTGTCATCCAAGCTCCCACCTGTCAGATTTTGGAAGTTAGAAAATGCGATCGTGCCATTGAGGATCCCTGAATCATTGCCAGATAAAGACCATACATTCGTTCGGTTTTCCCCGACTAACGTATTGTTAAAAGCACTATTGCCAATCACCCGTTCAATGCCGAAGATACTCCCTGCTGCGGTGGCAGTGCCAGGGATCTCGTTCCCCAGTACCACCGTTACATTGCTCCCTGTATAAGCTGAATAATTTAGCGTATCCCGGAATCCACCCCCATCAATACCGCCTGTAATTTGAGCTGCAGACCCCACGAAACGGAAGGTATCCCCCCAGTCCCCACCCACCAGATTCTCAATATTTTCGAAGGTGACCGGTTGAGTGAAACCGCTAATACTCCCTGAATTCTGCCCAGAAATAGTCCAAGTTGTACTCTGATTCGGTCCCGCCAGACCAGCACCTCCAGCAATGCGAAGGGGATCTTGGAAATCGTAATCATTGAGTTGGAGCGCGCCCGTCCCATCCGAACGGCCAATGATAATTTCGGAAAATCCATCCTTTAATGCATTCAGCTCGCTGCTATTCAAATTCAGGCGACTATCGTTGTTAGTGCCACCAATGGAAATTCCCAACGCTGGATCGAGCGGTTGCAATTGTATGGTGCTGTTGCCTTCAAGGTTGGCATTACTTTCTAATTGAATCTCATTACCTTTCAGGGTAATTTGCCCGCTGCCTGCACTTAACTCGCCCCTTTCTTGGAATGTAATCTCGCTACTTGTTAGATTCGCATTGCCGCCTTCGGTTCCAACTTTTGCGTCTTCGCCAATCGTCAGCGTTTCTCCCGCTGTGAGATCTAATTTCCCCCCTCGTGTTCTTAGCTCGGCTCTTCTGGCTAATGAAATGGATTCGTCTGCATTCACCGATAACTGTCCACCATTAGTTTCAAGCGTTGCGTCTTGATTGATGGCGATAGTATTTGTCGCTGTCAGCTCCAAGTCTCCTTGGTTGGTATCAATATCAATATTTGCGGCAACATCAATATTTTCCCCTTGCAAACTCAACGTGCCGTTAGCTGTAGTGATATTCGCGTTAATTGCGATATCGTTGTTGGCTTCAAAGGTAATGGTTTCCCCAGCAGTCTGATTGCTGAAGTCTAGAGCAAAACCAGCTTCAACGATAATGTCTCGATCGGCTTGCAACAACACATTCCCTGATAGTGCTGTTAAAGCAGCCTTGCTGATGGTGAAATCGGTTAACAGCCCTCCATCCGAAAACAAAATCTGGCCTGCTGGATCGCCAAGATTAGGGACATTGATATCGAGCTGATTGTCGTTTGGTGCAGGTGCCCCATTTTGGATGATGATGTCGCGCGGATCGAGCAGGATATCACCATTGATGCCATAGGGCGCAGTGACATCAACGCTTCCTTCAACCACCAAGGTTTCTTTACCAGAAACCTCGACAAAGCCACCGTCGCCACCATTGTTGCCACCCCGAGCGCTGATTTGGCCTTGGAACTGGGTGCGATCGTCTGCCCAAAGAATGACTCGTCCGCCATTGCCCTGCTCCAAGGCATTGGCACGAATGGTGGAACCTGGATTTACAAACGTTTGGGCTGCATTCGGAACCATT
>CAZLYS010000458.1:0-4658 GCA_964563415.1 uncultured Halomicronema sp. | reverse complement strand
ATTGCTCCAGGGGTGCCACCAAATAACAATGCCATTCTGGATAGTTTTGCTCAATAATGGACGAGAGTGAGGCAGCGATTTCCCCCTCACTCTCTCCCCAAATCCACCATTCAAAATGAGGTAACGGCAGCGTTTGGTTGTGCAACTCAGTCAGCATCGCATCCGCCTCAGCCCGAGAGGGTAGCGTCGCCAAAAAATATTGGTGATAGTGCAAATTATGTTTCGCTAAATGCAGCGGAAATTCGGCCACTGCACAACGATCCGCCTGATCATAAAAAGCGAAAATCAAGCTTCTTTCACCTTCGTGAGCGTCCGTCAATGAGAGGGTGGTAAAAAATCCACTAGTCGCAGCATCAGGTATCGCCGGAAAGCTGGCAGCCACATCCGGCCGGGCTAGGCTAGGCTGCAGTTCCTGAATCAACGCACCGTCCAGATATAAAGCAATTTTCTCAATTTTTGCTTCCGCACAGGCCCACCCGACGACTGGCACCGTACCCGAGGAATCGTAATGCGGCACCACCAGCCGATTAATCCCCCAATGAATGCCTTTAGGCCTTGTTTCAAGAATTGCACTGAGTGGATCGCGAAACGGCTTAACGAAAACGATCCGTTCTGCGACTGCACAACGGCCTTGTTGGTCGCGAAAGGCCAAGGTAAGCACCAAAGACTGACTGACGGCCTCAATATCTTCTAGATGGGTGGAAAATCCGCTGGTGGCAGCTGCAGAAAGATGAGGGAGTGCCCCAGCCACATCAGGTCGCGCCAAATGCGGCTGAATTTCTTGCAGCAACACCCCATCCAGGTAGAGGGCGATGGCTGCGATGCCTGCCTCAGCACAGGCCCAACCTTCCACCAAAATACTGGTATGAACTTCGCAGCCATCGGTTGGAGAGTCAACACCAAAGTAAATGCCCTTTGGCCGTTTTTCCAGCGTGGCACTCACAGGATGCTGAAATTGCAGTGACGATGTCTGCAGCTTCGGAATCCAGTTGACTAACCCTTGTTTGAGCCAAGCCCTCAAACGGCTATCTCTGACACGCTGCCAGATATTCACAGATCCCAAACAAGCCAAGGGGTTCACTCGGTCTTCTCCCATCTTAGTCGGGTCGTCATCCAGGGCTCACCAAAGTCAACGAGAGGGAATGACCCTCGCTATGCATAGCGAACAGTAAGTCTCGCGCTCAGGCACCTGTCCATAACTTCATCCTACTGGTCAATGCCCTTGTCCCCACGGTTATAGATGCTAGGGATTCGGCTCAGCGAGATTTTGAGAGACAACATCCACAAGCGTCCACTCAATGGACGAAGCATCCGCTGGGGGATTTTCCACCGGGGTCTTTTCTACGAGTAATTCATATTCATAGCCCGGTTCATAGTTAAAGCCATTAATGCTGCTATAGAACAGTTCATATTCATCGTCTGGTGAGTAGCGGACTTGTAGACATTGTTGAGGAGCCACACCAACGCAGTCGACCTTTTCTGGCCCCACATACAAAGTCACAATTTCGACATCGGGGGTCGTATCTGCAGATTCTTCAGGAGCGGTACAGGCCGCGATCGCCCCTGTGCCCAGCCCTAGCAATACTGACAACGCTACGCTTGATAAGCGACTCTGGTAAACCTGTGGCATCAGCAACTCCTCCCAGGGATAACAGGTTCATCAATACTTGCAGTTTTCAGACCATTCAGGTCATCCCAGCGACCTAACTTAAACATGCCTGCCTGCTTCGACAACAGGCCCGCTAGACAGGTCAATCACCAGCAGAATTTAGCGTCATCATAGAGTGAGAGAGTCTGGGGCGAGATGGGACGTCAACGGTCAAAAGCAGATTTACCCACAAAGGTTTGTCCAGTCTGTCAGCGGCCATTTGCTTGGCGCAAAAAGTGGGCTGACTGCTGGGATGACGTGAAATATTGCTCAGAACGTTGTCGACGACGGCGATCACAAGCTTCAGAACAAGCTTGATCCACAGCCCTCATGCAGCTTTTAGCAGCCGTCGGTTGTCAGTTAATCCGTAAATGCTTGGCTGCGATCTGCTACCGTCTCCGCCACTAGCAGTTTTGAGAGCAGCACTTTTTGGCCTTCAGGGGTTTGGCTATAGCTAAATCCGTAGGGTATTGTCGGTGCCAACTCCGTCCGCAGCGACTCCCAGACATAGGGGCTGCCGTACACCACCAGCCCCAGCAAACGGTTGTGAGTCCTGAAATGAGTAAAACACTGCTCCGCAAAATCACTCAGTCCAGCCCGACCTCGAAACGGGTTACCACGACTAAAAATCTGCAGCAGAGTTGGCCGAGAGGTCTCAAGTGCCTCCAGCGATAGAGGACACGATCGCCCATCTACCAGTCGGGTTTGATAACCCTGGGCAGCGGGTAACGCGATCGCCGCCGCTTGGGGACTCAGCCAATCTGTACTCAATACATCATCAACAATCACGAGCGATTGCCCCAACCCATCAGGACTCGCAGCAATGTGTCCCTGGACGGTCGTTGAAGCTTCCAGCACCTTATGCAGGGTCTCTCTCGCTGCAGAGGTCGAGAGCAGTTCTAATTGCACCGGCGGGGGAGGGATATGCTCCCAGGCATGACCAGTTTCGGGGGGAATGGTCAGACTACCAATGATTTTTTGCTTTGCCCGCCACACTCGCTCTAGGGAAGTCAGAATTCGCTCGGGCGGAATTCGGCGAGTGCGCACTGCTTCCGCCACCGCCTGAATCGTGCCCTCTGGATCAGCAGGCATCAACAGCACATCAGCGCCTGCCTCGATTGCCAATACAGCGGCCTCATAGGGGCTATAACGGTTTGCGATCGCCCCCATAATCAGCGCATCCGTCACCACTAATCCTTGAAACCCTAAATCTTGCCGCAGTAAGCCTGTCAGAATGGCCGGAGATAGTGTCGCCGGCCATTGCGCATCGTAAGCCGGAACCTGCAGATGGGCCGTCATCACCGCGTCTACTTGTTGGGCGATCGCTGCCCGAAAAGGCGCTAACTCGACTTGATCAAGACGAGCCAGATCGTGGGGAATTTCGGGTAAATGCAGATGCGAGTCAACAGCAGTATCACCATGACCGGGAAAATGCTTGGCTGTCGCCAATACCGGAAACTGCTGGGTGCCTGCAATAAAGGCGCGGCTCAATTGGCTGACCCGATCGGGCGTTGAACCAAAAGCCCGTACATTAATCACCGGGTTGTCAGCATTGTTGTTAACATCAACCACCGGCGCCAACAACCAATTGAGACCAATGGCAGTTGCCTCCTGAGCGGTAATCGCCCCCATCTGCCGAGCATAGTCGCAGGCAAGATCTAAATCGTGTTCAGTGATCGCCGATAATGCCATCGGCGGTGGCAAGTGAGTTGCACCCGCAAAGCGTTGCCCTACACCTTCTTCAATATCGGCAGCCAGCAAAAGAGGAATTTCTGCCCAGGACTGTAGTTGCTGCGATCGCAGCCCGACTTCGACCGCACTCCCCCCCAGCACAATGACGCCACCGATCCCCAAAGACTCGACACAATGTCGCAAAGTCGCTTGATCAAGCTCCCATTGGGGATAGCGACGCTGATGATCAAATAAATAGCCGGATGCTCGGACAACCAGCAATTGAGCAATCTGAGCTTCCAGCGACAGTGACTCTGGGTCAGGTAATCCGAGCGTTGTCACGCCCCTTCCTCAGTCGCAGCGGGCACCTCAAAGTCTTTATCCACAACACTCTCATCCACTGCATCACTCTCATCATGCGGAGACTTGGCATCTCGTTCGGCACTCAGTTGGTTAATCAACGACAGCACCCGTGTCCCTCGTTCAACCCCCAAATCTTCTCGGAATAGGATTTCTGGTGTGCGCCTTAATCGGACGCGTTGACCGATCTCACGGCGGACAAATTTGGTTGCAGCTTCTAGACCCGCCATTGTCTCAGCCCGGGCCTCTTCAGTGCCATAGATGCTGACAAACACCTTGGCATGTTGTAAGTCGCCAGAGACTTCAACATCGGTGACACTGACCATGCCTGCACCCACACGATCGTCCTTAATTTCTGACATCAGCATCTGGCTGACTTCCCGCTTGATTAGGGAAGCCACCCGCGCTACTCGGCGATCATTGGCCATGACAATCCTCTCAAAAGCTAAACGACTGGCTACCCATCAGTAACCAGCCCGTGAATACAGTTTGCAGTGCCTTTCAGGTCTGATCGGCCTGCCACATCTAGGCTGCTGATAACCCCAGCATGGCCTTGAGGGTAAACGTGAGGAAAATAAAGATGGAAATGACGATACCTACTAAAGCGACGGCTGTGGTTGGACGCTTAAGCAACGGCATTAGTGGCTCAATCGCGTTGAAAAAGATCCCCAACGAAAAAGAAATCAAATATCTGGGGTATCGTGAAACATTTTGAAAAAACTCTTGCATAATTCAACCCAGCGCAACTGTGTATTCCTAAAGTGGCGCGATCGTTGGTGCGATATAACTTCGGTTTTATCCTATCGCAGTTCAGGAGTGAATCATTTGATTTGGCCGCAGATGACTGACAGCATTGACAAACAGTACACTTGTATAGAAGAAGATCAGATTTCTGTGTCAAGGCTGGAGATCGCCTTCTCTCTAGTCATGGCGATCGCTCCCTGTACAGGTTCATGACAGCAGCGCTTCAACCCCAGTA
>CAZLYS010000457.1:0-4670 GCA_964563415.1 uncultured Halomicronema sp. | reverse complement strand
GCTGCATGCAGCAAACCGCTCATATCGATTTGCCCTCAGCGGAAAGCGCGATCGCGCTTTCCGGTCAACAAAATGACAACATCAAGGTCATTGCCGAGCAAACCGGTGCACAAATCGCTTTGCGAGGGCGTGACCTGCTCTTTTCAGGGACGGTTAAGAACGTTGATCTCGCCCAAAAAATTGTGCGGGCACTGGAACCTTTATGGAGCGAGGGCACTGTTATCAGCCGGGCCGATATTCTGACGGCACGCCAAGCGATTAACACCGACCAGTTGGCTGAACTAAGAGCCATCCAGAGCGATAGCATCGCCCGCACTCGTCGCGGTGAGGTGATTAGAGCTAAAACCTTTCGCCAACAGCAATATATCCAAGCGCTGAAAAAAAAGGATCTGATTTTCTGCACGGGGCCAGCCGGGACAGGGAAAACGTTCCTGGCGGCAATGGTGGGTGTCCAAGCGCTCTTGAATAATGAATACGAGCGCCTGATTCTGACTCGTCCCGCAGTTGAGGCCGGTGAGCGATTGGGGTTTCTCCCCGGTGATCTGCAACAAAAGGTGAATCCCTACTTGCGCCCTCTATACGATGCTCTACATGAGTTAATTGATCCAGAAAAAATCCCCAGCTTGATGGAACGCGGCGTCATTGAAGTAGCCCCCCTGGCTTACATGCGGGGACGGACACTCAGCAATGCTTTCGTCATTCTGGATGAAGCCCAAAATACGACGCCCGCACAAATGAAGATGGTGCTGACGCGCTTAGGGTTTCAATCACGCATGGTCGTCACGGGCGACACTACCCAGACTGATTTGCCATCAACTCAGTCATCTGGTTTATCCGTGGCACATCATATTCTGTCTTCAGTTGAGGGCATTGCCTTTTGCAAACTCACGCAAGCTGACGTGATCCGTCATCCCCTTGTGCAGCGCATCGTCACCGCCTACGAAAAATATGAAAATACTCGTCCGCATAAGCGTTAAGCCATCAGGGTGGGCAGCGTCTCATCCTGGTCAAAATGCTCTAGGGCGAAGGATGTAGTACTCGTCTAAGCGCTGTTGAAACTGGTGCCAGTGGGTTGCAAGATCGCTGGTTTCCAGCCAAAAGGTTTGCGCCGGGGCATCATCGAGGGCGATCGCAATCAGCGCCCCGTCGACTTTAACCCCAGTAGCGCTATACACCTGTTCAATCGCTTGGGCATAAGCAGCTACTTGCAGGCAGTAATCACCAATCCATTCACGCTTTTTGGGCTTGAGGGCCGTTTTCCAGTCGCAAACACAAAGCTTGCCCTGATACATCATCACCGCATCAGGAAAGCCGACATATCCCGCATCATGCCAAACTGCGCCTTCTACCAGCAGCGCTTCCTCGACCGCATTAAGAACCGGCAGCATAGACTCCCAATACCCTCTCAGATCGGCAGAAATATCAACCGGTTCGTTCCGCAGAAACGCCGCAATTTGTTTGTGCAGACGGGTTCCCACCGATGAGGCTTTGTTGGAAATCGATTGGGCCACATCTTGACCAAGCCGTTGCCGCCATTCATAGAGTGCTTTTCTGGCCTCCGCCGGTTTTGTGGTGGAAAGAACCGTTGTCACTCCCGGATACTGGTACCCGTTGATTTCATAGACCCGTCGCCGATTGACCCGCACGGTCTTGGCCTGATAGCGTTCCAGCTTCAAAAGAGAACTCCTGCGATCGCTGCTGGCAATTTGCCTGCCATGATCACTATTTTAGATTTCGAGAACTCAGACAACAGACATTATTTGGACCATCAGCCGCAGTGACTCCCGTGACTGCGTTAACCGGGTGATAGCTGGGCCGAGATTTATTTGACTGCGGCGATCGCCGCTGCCAGTTCCCAAAATCCCTCAACTTCCGGGCTCGGGGTGATCAAACTGGGGAGGTGATATAGGCGATCGCAGTAATGCTGCACATTAGCGACACCCACTGAGAGTGGGAACAGACTGGCATCGAACAACCCTTCATCATTGGGACTATCGCCAACAGTCACTACCTGCGTCGCCGCCCACTGGGGAAAATACTGTTGTAAGACTCGCTGCAGTCCGACACCTTTGTCTTGTGCCGAGGGGCGAATATGACACTGCACTGTGCTGTAGGTAAAGCCCCAACCAGCTTGGCGACAGGTTTTAGAAATGTGCTGCAACTCATCAGATGATAAGTCTCCAATGTCAAAGGTCCAATCGGTCAGACGAAAGGGATTATCAACCGATGGTTTCAGATCAGGGAACTCGGTTCGCAATTGGGTAAACATGGCAGCCAAGTATTGGCGGTGTTCCGCTAAGGTTGGGAGATCAACGAGTACTTGAGTCGTGCCAGAGCCAGGAGTGATCAAGACACCACCGTTTTCAGCGATCGCACCGACGATCGGTAAATAGTGAGTGATCGCCTGTACCCAGCCCGCAGACCGCCCGGTGACAATCAGCACTGCGACCTCCTTCTCTGCTAAAATCGCCAGCGCCTGCAACAGGAGCGGTGTAAATCTACCGTGATGGGTCAAGGTGCCATCCATATCGCTGGCGACTAATTGCACCGCCTGTAACCGTGACCACGAAGATTCTTGCAGCAGCACCGGAGAATTTTGCATAAACGTCCTACACTTTGGGGAGGTTTGAGGGATTCAGGGTTATGGCACAGCGTTTTCCTGATCAACGCAATGATTACTATCTGATCGAAGCAGCTCGCGCTGGCATCCACAAGCCGATTTTGGCAGCACTGTACGCCACTCAGCGTAAACCGCCTTTAGAAGATGGCGAAACGGGATTAGGCATTGCTCCGGCTAATCGCATTCCCCCTGACCAAGTCAACACCTTTCCGGAGCAGGTGCAATATGCCGCCAACACTATTCGCAGCCTGACGAGTCATCTGACAGCCACTGGGTGGCAGGGCAAAGATCTCTGGGATGCAGCTCAAGGACGCTACACCGATCGGTTTGTTCAGGCGATCGCCGAAGGCTACAGCCCCCCGCCCAATGATGCCGCCGCCGCTCGCTTAGAGCCAGTAGCCGCCGAGGAACTGTTGCAGGCTTATCTGGCCGATATTGATACGGACCTTAGTGCCGCCCAACTACCCAACAATTTGGCGCCCCTAGACAACGTGCTGCTGGCTTTTGTTGAACGGGTGCCTGCTAATTACAGTCGCTTATCCTTTCAGCGACAGGCCTTGTTAGAAATGGTACGGCTTTGGCGCAAGCTCGATACGGAGGCAGCAGCGATAGAGGCTCTCGGTATCGATACGACTCCAGAGCCCACTGACGAAGCGGCTCTTGATCGAGCCCTGTTGAGCTTTATTTCCCAAGCTGATCGGTATTTTTCCGGCTATCCCAATCAGCGCGAGGCGTTGATTCGGTTAGTGCAGATTTGGCGAGAGCTAGACTCACGGGAAGCGGCCATTCAAACCCTCTCAGCAGAAGATCCATTTGCCCATGAAACGAATCCTGAAATTCTCGATCCGGCACTGGTGGCATTTGTACAACGGCTGCCAGGCAATTATCGCGGTCACGGTGACCAACGCTTTGCCCTCACCGAAGGCTATCGCATATGGCATGGGTTAGACTCTCGCACTACGGTAATTCGGCAGTTGGGGGTTGATCCACAAGTGCTAGTTAATCAGGCGGGTGATACTGCGGCGATCGCTCAAGTCGCCAACCAGCTAGACCGAGCCTTGCTTGATTTTTGGATGACGGTACCGACCATTTACGCTGGGGAAGCTGACCAGCGAGAAGCCCTGATTCGCTTGGTCACCATCTGGCGACGGATGGAGGGTCGTATGCCAGCGATTCAATCTTTGTTCAATGACCTCCGTCAAATGGAACGCGCTCATCGTAGCGCCCTGGAGGCAATGCCCGCTCCGACCCCAGTAATTCCGCCCAGTCGCCCTGACCGTTGGACGCCGAATAACTTACAGCTATCGGCCTCAATTATTCCGGGGGGTAACTTTACCTGGGCCGAGGCCACGCGAGGAGGTACACGGATGCCCCCAGATCAGTCGACCGTCAATGCAATCATTCGCATCGCGACGCTGGCACAAGAAGCCCGCGATCGCATTGGTCGCCCCTTTTTTATTACCAGTTGGTACCGCCCAGCGGAGGTCAATGCGCGGGTTGGTGGAGCGTCAATGAGTCGGCACATCGTCGGTGATGCGATCGACTTTTACTGTGATGGCTTGACCGGACGCCAGCTCTACTGGGCCTTAGACCCTTGGTGGACAGGCGGTTTAGGTCGGTATACCCAGTTCCCCTACCTCTGTCATTTAGATGCTCGGGACTATCGTTCCCGCTGGATTCATTAAGGTGTGGCTCGCAATATGATGCGGATCAGAGTGGTTGCGGGCATCTTAAAGACAGAGTTGAACACGTTTTCCTGTCATGCAATTTCCTTCCACTCACACTCATTTGATTGTGGCGCAAGCACCTGCCCCAGAATCACCTCCGACTCCTGCCAAAGAGATGAATCTGTGGATGGTCACCTCTGGTGTGTTGTTTGTCTTGCTCGTAGCAGTTAGCGTGTTGACCCAGGTGCAAAACAATCGCCTGCGGAAACAACTTAAATTTTCTGAATATAAGAACAAAGAATTGCAGAAGCGGGTCAAGATGGCGACAAAGACCATCGCGAAGATGGAAACCACTAGCAATACAATCACGGGAATGTTGCCGT
>CAZLYS010000456.1:0-4673 GCA_964563415.1 uncultured Halomicronema sp. | reverse complement strand
ACCCACGACCCCTACTACCCCAAAGTAGTGCGCTACCAAGCTGCGCTACGCCCCGTTTTACGACAAAAGCCGTTTAACTAGACTAGCACGAAACTGATCGTCTCGTTGATGGCTAAACAAAAATCTGAACTTCCGCGAACGTTACCCACGTTACTTCGGGCAACCCCAGACATTCTCGGTATCTTTGACTATCTTGGGTGCATGAAACCTTCACGATCGCAGGCTCAACCTCTCCCCTCGCCCGATCCCTGGTTAGCCGTTAACTATGCGCTGATTTTTCCAGGGTTGGGCCAGTTGTACAGTCGCCATTGGTACAAGGGGAGCAGCTTAGTGGCGATCGCTCTAGCGCTGTTAATGTATGGTACTTGGTCAATCTTTGGGGCCGAGGGCAATACGTTGCACGGATTTGGGGCGGCGGTATTACTGGTAGGGGTTTACAGCTTTAGCATTTTGGATGCCTATCGCGGTACTCAAGCCAACTACGCTACGCGAATCTCGGTTCCCCAAGGCCGTAAAGATGTCTGGTATGCGGTGTTTTTATCGCAGCTGTTGCCTGGCTTAGGGCATCTGTATGCACAACAGACCATGGTTGGTGGACTTTTGCTGTTAGCTGGACTCATCACCACCTGGTGGGCTAATCAACAACCCCTGTTAGTCCCTTTACCACCTGCTATTTGGGCGTTTAGTTGTCATCACATTTATCATCACTTTCCCCAACGATCGCCGCGCCAGCCGACGGTCATCTCACTCCTCGTGCTCGGCCTCTTTCTCACGCGGTTAGCAATCGGCAATGCGCTCCATTGGGTCAATCAGACCTGGCTCCAAAGCATTGTGCCGAGCGAGTCGATGACGCCAAAGTTGCAGGTGGGCGATCGCTTGTTTGTGCGACGAGACCAGCCTGAGATTCCCGTTACTGGGGACATTGTCGTTTTCCAACCACCAGCCGCTTTACGAGCGCGACGCCCCAACATCGACCCCGATGACTTGTTTGTCAAACGCATCATTGGTCAGCCGAATGAATGGGTCGAAATTAAGCACCGCCAGGTTTTCATTGCCGGACAGCCGTTGGCTGAGCCCTATGTGCAGATGCCGGCAGCCTATGAATGGGGGCCCGCCCAAGTGCCTGCTGACAGTTATTTTGTGCTGGGAGACAATCGGAATGCAAGTAACGATTCTCATGTCTGGGGCTATTTGCCAGCAGATAAGATTGTGGGCCGCGCTTACAAAATTTACTGGCCGCCCAGCCGCATCCAACCGCTGCCAACAGTCCGTAACTTGCAGTAGTTCGAAAGAGCCTCAATCACATTGGTAAAATGCAGCAGAACGGGTAGACGCTCCGGCGACTGAAATTGCTCAGCCATGAGCCTCAATACCTCTATCAATTGACCCTAAGAATTTTCTCAACGCGCACTTTAACCTATGGCGTCCACTGACCCTAATGCCTGGCTTCGACGACTGCCGATCGCAGTTGGTATCCTCGGTAGTTCGCTGCTGATGCTGAATCGCTTGCTGACGCCATCCCTCACCGAGTCTCAAGCGCGGTCAGATGTGATGGGCATTATCTTGTGTGCGGTATTAGTGCTGACGGGGTTGCTGTGGCAGCGAGTGCAGCCCAAATTGCCCGATGCAGTTGAGCTTCAAGGCGAGGTTGGGTTTGAGCTCGATGAGGCTCTGCCAGAAGTGGTACAAACCGAGTTGGCGTGGGCCTCGCATTTGCTGTTGACGAATACGGTGACGCGATCGCTCGTGGCTTATTACGACGGCAAAGTATTGATGCGTCGAGGCGTGTTGGGGCCCACGGATGCGATCACAACCGGAGCCATTCTCAAACGCGTTTTAGAGAAGGGAAAAGCCGTCTATTTAGTGGACATGAAGCTTTACCCCGGACGCGTCGAGTTTGGCTACATGCCAGAAAACACCCAGGGTTTGATTTGTCAGCCCATGGGAACGAAGGGGGCATTAATTTTGGGAGCCAATGCGCCTCGCAGTTACACCAAGCAAGATGAAACGTGGGTTGCAGGCATTGCCGATAAGCTCGGCAACACTTTAGAGCAAACACTGGCGCAAGAGACAACTTTTCCGGCTGAAGAGTCCTTGGCCTAGTCTGAGACCGAGGCTTGGAGAAATGCCGCGAAGCCACTCTGGGCTTATCCCAAGGTATCGAGTAACTGCTGTTTGGCAGTTTCCAGAGCTTCGGGCAGCTTAGAGGCATCGCGGCCCCCGGCTTGTGCCAGGTTCGGACGGCCGCCACCGCCGCCGCCGCAGAGCTTGGCGATCGCCCCAATAAATTTGCCAGCCTGCAATTTCTGCTCGATCACTTTAGGACTGAAGGCCGCTACTAGACTCACTTTGCCCTCTTCAGGAACGGAACCGAGCACGACCGCCCCTTCGCCCAGCTTTTGCTGGAGTCTTTCCGCCGCTGCTTTCAGCGCATCGGGAGCCACACCGGGCATTTCAGCCACCAGCACCTTGAGGTCGCCGACGGTTTCGGCATCGTTGACGAGCTGGTCTGATTTCACCACGGCCAGTTCTGACTTAAGAGCTTCCAGTTCCTTTTGAGATGCCTTGAGGTCTGCTTGCAGGTTCGTAATGCGCTCAGGGACTTCCTCAGGCTTTACCTTAAATCGCTCAGACAAGTCGCGCACGACGGCATCGCGCACGTTGAGATAGTCCAGCACAGCGGCTCCAGCCACGGCCTCAATTCTTCGAATGCCCGAAGCTACACCCGCTTCTGTGATGATTTTGAACAGGCCAATCTCAGCGGTGTTGCTGACGTGAGTGCCACCGCACAGCTCCATCGATACACCGGGGAAGTCGATAACCCGCACTTCAGCCCCATATTTCTCGCCAAACATGGCGATCGCCCCGCGATTCTTGGCTTCGTCAATCGGCATCACTTCCACCGTGGCGGCATGACCTTCCGCAATCCAGGTGTTGACTTGCTCTTCTACCTGCTGCACCTCTGCCGGCGTTAGCGCGCGCGGGCAGTTGAAATCGAAGCGTAGTCGATCAAACGCCACGAGAGAACCCGCCTGCGAAATGCTGTCGTCGATCAGCTTTTTCAAGGCCGCCTGGAGTAGGTGTGTGGCGGTGTGATTCGCCATCGCTCGCCGCCGACATGCCCGGTCAATCTGTGCAGTGACGCGATCTCCCGCGCTCACAGTGCCCCGCTCAACGCGACCCACATGCAGGAAAAAGTCGCTTTCCTTTTTCACATCTTCGACGCGGATGACGACGTTATCACCAGAGAGATAGCCGCGATCGCCGATCTGCCCCCCCGATTCTGCATAAAACGGGGTTTGGTCGAGGACAAGCTGAACCTCGGTACCCGCTTCTGCGGCCTCTTGGGAGATGCCCTCGACCAAAATCGCTTCTACCCGACTGGTGCTGACCGAATCGGTATAGCCCAAAAAGGCGGTGGAATGGATGTGCTCTGCGAGGACATCCAGACTGCCTTGTGCCGTTAAATCAATCGTTTCATGGGCATCTTTTGAGCGCTGCCGCTGCTGCTCCATCTCGGCCTCAAAGCCCTCAACATCGACAGTGAGACCCTGCTCTTCGGCAATTTCTTGCGTCAGCTCCAGCGGAAAGCCGTAGGTGTCATACAAGACAAAGGCATCAGCGCCCGAAATTTGGCCCCCTTGATATTGGGTTTCACGCTTGAGAATGTCAGCCAGCAGTTTTTCGCCCCGTTCTAAAGTCTCCAAAAAGCGGGCTTCTTCGCGCTCTAGTTCTGCTTTGATGACGGTTTCGCGATCGCGCACGTTGGGGTACACAGATTCGGAGAGGGCGATCGCTGTGTCGGCTACTTGATTCACAAAAGCCCCTTCGATACCGATCAGCCGACCGTGGCGCACCACCCGCCGAATCAACCGCCGCAAAATGTAGCCTCGCCCGACGTTTGAGGCAGAGATGCCGTCCGCAATCATATGGACAACGGCTCTGACATGGTCGCCGATCACCTTTAGCGAGACCTGGGTTTTCTCGCTGCACTGGGCATAGTCCAATCCCGCGATCTTCTCTGCTGTTTCAATAATGGGGAAGATGAGGTCGGTTTCGTAGTTGTTAGGTTTTTGCTGCAGGATCTGCGCCATGCGTTCTAGGCCCAGACCAGTATCAATATTTTGCTTTTGCAGTGGCGTCAACGTCCCCTCGGCATCCCGGTTGTACTGCATGAACACCAAGTTGTAAAACTCGATGAAGCGCGAGTCGTCTTCCAGGTCGATAGTCTCGTCTCCCTGCTCAGGATGAAAGTCATAGTAAATTTCCGAACAGGGACCACAAGGTCCCGTCGGCCCCGACGTCCAAAAGTTATCTTCCTCGTCCATCCTTTGGATGCGATGCGCCGGGATACCAATCTGATCACGCCAAATGGCGAACGCTTCGTCATCTTCACGAAAGACGCTGACCACCAGCCGTTCGGGCGGCAGCTTAAACACTTCGGTTGACAGTTCCCAAGCCCACGAGATCGCCTGCTCTTTGAAATAGTCGCCAAAGCTAAAGTTGCCCAGCATCTCAAAGAAGGTGTGGTGCCGCGCCGTGCGACCCACATTCTCAATGTCGTTGGTGCGAATACATTTTTGTGAGGTGGTGGCGCGATCGACCTCTGCTTGGCGCTGACCCAAGAAGATCGGTTTGAATTGCAACCTGCCCGCGGTCGTCAGCAGGACCGT
>CAZLYS010000455.1:0-4689 GCA_964563415.1 uncultured Halomicronema sp. | reverse complement strand
GTATCAGAATTGGGGGATTTAGGGGGGCTAGACAACTCGTAGCTGTTAGCTAGCGACTTATCCGAACCTGAGAGAGGGACTTCCTCGTACCTTGAGCCGTCTGCCTTTAGCAATATTTTTTGAATCGAGCCCATGAAGAAACAGCAGCTGATTACTGAATTACAGTCTTACGGATTACGCCTGGAAAGTGCGTCAGTGGGCGCTAAAGGCCGTCGTGGTGGGGCGGGGCCTTCTGACCACAAAGCGGTGACTGTGGATGGCACTACCGTGATGGTGCCGATCTACACGGGCACGGCGAGCCAATCTCCTTATACAGCGGAGCTAATCGAGGGCAGTCATCAAGCGACGCTGACTCGCGCGACGACCTCCGTCGCTGATATTGAATTTCCGGTGCAGCCCAAGTTCTATGGCTTGACCACTGCTGACGGCATTCCCTACTGGAAAATTGCCCTGCTCCACAGTCATGACGTGCTGGCCACCACGGTGCAACAAACCTGCATGCGCTATCGCGATGAGTCGACCGCCTGCCAGTTTTGCGCGATCGAAAAGTCGCTGGACCAGGGCCGCACGATCGCCCGCAAAACCCCGGAGCAATTGGCCGAAGTGGCCGAAGCCGCTGTGCGTCTGGATGGGGTCAGCCACATGATCATGACCACTGGCACCCCCAACCGATCTGATCGAGGGGCTGCTTACTTGGCTGAATGTGCTCGCGCCATTAAGGCACGGGTCAATTTACCCATTCAGGCTCAGTGCGAGCCGCCAGACGACTTCATCTGGTTTGAACGAATGAAGCAAGCGGGCATTGACAGTTTGGGGATGCATTTAGAAGCCGTAGACCCCGCCATCCGCGCCAAAATCATGCCGGGTAAAGCGGAAGTTCCGGTTTCGGTCTACTTTGAGGCCTTTGAGGCGGCGGTCAAAGTCTTTGGGTGGGCACAAGTCAGTACCTATCTGCTAGCCGGATTGGGCGACTCCGCCGAAACCCTGGTGGACACGGCCACGCGACTGATTGACCTCGGGGTTTATCCCTTTGTGGTGCCGTTTGTGCCGATTTCGGATACGCCTTTAGCCAACCATCCTGCGCCGAGTAGTGAGTTAATGATGACGGTGTATCAGCAAATCGGCGATCGCCTCAAGCAGGCGGGCATGACCACCGACGTCATCAAGGCGGGCTGTGCAAAATGCGGTGCTTGCTCGGCCCTATCAACCTTTGAGAAATAGCCCATTTTTTACAAGAACATCAGACTCGCGGGCATCTTGCCCGCCCTAAACGCACTGATGGATTGACCAGTCTGGGATGCACTCCCTTGAATGCCCAACCCTCCCAATTGTCGCAATTGTCCTAAAACCGTTCGCCAGCCATGTCACTCCCCCGTTTTACCTTTGAGTTAGCCCAGACGCCTCAAGATGTTCGCGCCTATTTTCGCCTGCGCCGTTCGATCTTTTGCGAAGAGCAGAACCTGTTCAACAGCGATGACATTGATGATATCGATGCCACGGCCTATCCCATCATTGCCGTAGAACACAATATTCTGGCGGGTCGTCGGGTCGTTGGGGTGGTCCGCATTTATGAAACAGACGCGCGATTTTGGTATGGCGGGCGATTGGGCGTGCATCAAGACTATCGACGCGTGGGCCGCATTGGTAAGGGACTCATCCAAAAGGCCGTGACGACGGCCAATGGTTGGGGCTGCGATCGCTTTCTCGCCACTGTCCAGCTGGCCAACGTGCGCTTTTTCAAACGCTTGCACTGGGAGTCTTTGGAAAAGATCTCGGTGTGCGATCGTCCCCACCATTTGATGGAAGCCGACCTCAACTTCTATCCCCCCAGTGATGAAGCCCGACCCGCAGTCTCGACCACCCTCCGCCAGGTGTCCTAAACCAATGGCTGGGGGGAAATCGCCGCCAAGCCTTGAGCAACTGGCAACTCAATTACGTCAGACCCTAGGCATTCAGCATAAGCGCGATATTCAAACGGCGGCTGATCGCTTGGGTCGCTGGGTTGCCAGTACTGAAGATCAACAGCCGATTGACCTGGGGGATGATTGTGCAGCTATCCCCGATGGTGACGGCTATTTGCTGCTGGCGGCTGAAGGGTTGTGGCCAGTGCTGGTGGAGGCCGACCCCTGGTTTGCCGGTTGGTGTGCGGTCTTAGTTAACGTGAGCGACATTTACGCTATGGGCGGGCGACCCATCGCCGTGGTCGACGCTCTTTGGAGTCAATCCACCGAGGCCGCAAATACCCTATGGGCCGGCATGTTGGCAGCTTCGAAGGCATTTAATGTCCCGATTGTGGGAGGCCACACCAACTGCCACAGCCCCTATGAAGCGATCGCGGTCGCCATTCTCGGGCGCGCCCAAAAGCTGCTGACGAGCTTCAACGCCCAGTTGGGGGATGTGCTGGTGTTGGTGGCGGATTTTGAGGGACAGCCACACGCTAAATATCCGTTTTGGGACGCCGCCACGATGAAAGCACCCGCTGATTTGCAGGCCAACCTCGCCTTACTGCCTCAACTGGCAGAGTCTGGCCTGTGTGACACGGCAAAAGATATCAGCATGGGCGGCATCATTGGCACCACCCTCATGCTGCTAGAAACTTCTGGCTGTGGGGCCATGCTCGATCTGGAAGCCATTCCGTGTCCCCCAGCCTTAGGCCTCGAACAATGGCTCATTAGCTTTCCTAGCTATGGCTTTTTGTTGAGCGTTCGCCCAAACAACCTGTCAGCTGTGCAGTCACTGTTTCACTCGCATCAGCTAGTCTGTGAACCCATTGGCACAGTTATCTCCGGCAGCACACTAAGCCTGCAGCAGGCCGGTGAATGCCTGGAATTTTGGGATTTGCAGCAAGATGGTTTGACGGGATTTAGAGGCCAGGGAGGCTAGGACTGCCATGAAAATTGCCTTGCTCACTTATGCCACGAAGCCCCGAGGCAGCGTCATCCATACGTTGGAATTAGCCGCTGCCTTAGCCGGTTTAGGACACCACGTCTGTGTGTTTGCTCTGGATAAGGATGGTCGCGGCTTTGAGCAACCGCCGCCCTGTGCCGTGCAACTGGTTCCGGCGGCCCCCGCCCCTCAAGATATCGACGCCCTGATTCAGCAGCGGATTCAAGAATTTGTGGATTTCCTAGCCCAATGCCCGGAGCAATTTGACCTTTATCACGCGCAAGATTGCATCGGGGCCAATGCCTTGCTGAAGTTACGACAGCGGCAGCCCATTTCTCATATCGTGCGCACCGTCCACCATGTGGAAGATTATCGCAGCCCCTATCTACAACAATGCCAGGATAAATCCATTCACCAGCCTGATCTTTGCCTGTGCGTCAGCGATCGCTGGCAACAGACCTTGCAGACCGATTACGGCATCACCGCCCCCCGCGTGGTTAACGGAGTGAATCTAGAGCGGTTTTCAGCTCACTTGTCTGGTGCCGAAGTGACTTTAAAGCAGCGGTATGGGTTGAGTGGTTCACCGATTTATCTCACCGTGGGCGGCATTGAACCCCGCAAAAACTCCATCCACTTACTGCAAGCCTTTGCCCAAGTGCTGGCATGTCATCCCTCGGCGCAGCTCGTGATTGCGGGTGGGGCCACCCTGTTCGACTATCAGCCCTATCGCGATCGCTTTTTCGCAATGGCCAAAACCTTAGGAATAGAAGTCGGCCACTCGCTGATTCTGACCGGGGTCGTGCCCGCCGAGGATTTGCCGGTACTCTATCGCTGTGCTGACATCTTTTGCTTTCCCTCCAATCAAGAGGGATGGGGGTTGGTAGTGCTGGAAGCGATCGCTTCTGGGTTGCCAGTCATCGTTTCTAATTGCGCCCCCTTCACAGAATTTTTGGCCCCAAATCAGGCGCTCTGGGCGCAGCCTGATCAACCAGATACAATCGCAACTGCCATGACCCAAGCCGTCTCCCCCGATTGCCAACCCATGATTGAACGCAGCCGCACCATCCTGCCCCGCTATAGTTGGCAACAGTCAGCAAGACTACACGAAATCCAATATCGTCAGTTGATACTCACCCGTTCCAGATCACGTTTGCGTTCCCCAGAGGGCGTCATCTAAGTCTCTAAAAACCTGGCACCAACGACCTTTCATTCCACACTCCGAATTCCGCACTCCGAATTCCGATTTCTACATCCCGCCTCTTGCCGTTTATTGACAATTTCAAAACCATGCCTGAAATCCGTTTCCAAGTTCAATGGCCTGATGGCTCCCAAGAAACCTGCTACTCGCCATCACTGGTAGTAAAAGACTATTTTGTCCCAGGTGAAAGCTATGGGTTAGAAGACTTTTTAGAGCGATCGCGCACCGCCTTGAATATTGCCAGCGAGCGAGTTCAAGCCAAATACGGGTTTCCCTGTAGTCGGGCGTTGGGGCAACTGCATCACATTGAATACCGCGCCGCCCAATATACGAGTCTGGAGGCTCCGCAGGTGAGTTTGTTGCACTTTATCGAGTAAGCCTTTAGGACATCAGCATCTTAATCCTCAGCGCGACAGAGTTGGTTCAAGCGTTGGACAAAACAGTTGTCATTGGTTGCGTTGAACCAATATTTAGAAGAGAGTATCCAGAAGTGTGATGAGGCGATCGCACTCTAGTGAACCGTGCTGACCCGCACCATCCCGTTTTAGGGCATCAGTCGGATTACTTAGAACCGGCATGATAGCTGACAAGGGCGACATTGCTTC
>CAZLYS010000454.1:0-4696 GCA_964563415.1 uncultured Halomicronema sp. | reverse complement strand
TGGATGATAGTGAAACTGGCGGCGATCGCCCCGCCTGATCTCTGATACGGTAAGGCCATCAAGACGCACACCTCACCCATTGATTTGATGTCAGATTCGTCCGCTGTTGATCTCCTGCGAGGGGCAAACCTCTATCTTGTCGGCATGATGGGGGCTGGCAAATCCACCATTGGCCAAGGAATGGCAGAAAAGTTGGGCTATCGCTTTTGTGACACGGATACCGTCATTGAGCAAGCCGCCCAGCAGTCGATTCCCGAAATTTTTGCCGCTGCGGGAGAAGCAGAATTTCGCGCTTTAGAGAGTCAGGTGCTTAGTCAGCTTTCTCCCTACACGCGGATGGTGATTGCGACCGGCGGCGGCATTGTGCTGGATCAAGAGAATTGGTGGCATTTGCGCCAGGGCGTGGTCGCGTGGATTGACGTTCCGGTCGAAGAATTGGTGCGACGGTTACAAGGGGATGCAAATCGTCCGCTGCTGCAGCGGCCTGACTGGCCATCGCATCTGGCTAACTTGTTGAGCGATCGCCACGCTCGGTATGCCCAAGCCGACATTCATCTCACCGTTACGGCTGGCGAGAGCACTGAGGCCATCTGCGATCGCCTGGTAGAGCGGCTGCGCGATCGCATCTTGCCACCCCCGGCATCTACGCCTACCGACGGTTGATACACTACGAAAGCGAATCTTTCTGAGAACTATGAGTAATCAGTCTGCGCCTCTCAGCGGCATTTTAGACACCGACGTCGATCGCGTCCGCATTTTAAGTGAGGCGCTGCCCTACATTCAAAAATTTAGTGGTCGTACCGTCGTCGTGAAGTACGGCGGGGCCGCGATGAAAGACACCACCTTGAAAGCTAGTGTCGTCCGAGACATTGTGTTTATGGCCAGCGTCGGTATTCGGCCAGTGGTGGTGCATGGCGGTGGCCCCGAAATCAACACCTGGCTCACCAAGCTCAATATCGAACCGCAGTTCAAAGACGGACTGCGGGTAACCGACGCCCAGACGATGGACGTGGTCGAAATGGTGTTGGTCGGACGGGTCAATAAAGAGCTGGTCTCATTGATCAATCAGGCTGGAGGGCAAGCTGTGGGCCTCTGCGGTAAAGATGGCAATCTGATTACCGCTCGCTCTCAAGGCGATGCCGACGTCGGGTTTGTCGGTGATGTCACGAATATTGAGCCAGGGTTGGTCAAAGCCCTGGTAGAAGATGGCTATATTCCTGTGATCTCTAGCGTGGCGTCTGATGAGACGGGGCAAGCGTACAACATCAATGCTGATACCGTCGCTGGAGAACTCGCCGCTGCCCTTAATGCGGAAAAGCTGATCCTGCTTACCGATACGCGGGGCATTTTGCGCGATTACAAAGACCCCAGTACCCTCCTCCCGAAGCTAGATATTCGAGAAGCGCGGCAGCTCATTGAGGAAGGCATTGTCGCAGGCGGCATGATTCCCAAAGTGCAGTGCTGTGTGCGATCGCTCGCCCAAGGCGTTGGGGCTACTCACATTCTCGATGGTCGTATCAACCACGCACTCCTGTTGGAAATTTTTAGCGATACTGGCATCGGCTCAATGCTAGTAGCGTCCGAGTTTTCCAAATAGTTCCGGTACAGGAGCACAGTCTGTCCAAGTGGGTTCTCAGCCAATATTCGGCAACTTTTTTACCCTACTGCTAGTAGAAAGAACTCACGAGAATCCTTGGCAACTGCTCAATCTGGCGAATGTCCATTGTGTCGGCGATCGCTCAAGCTGACATTCCATCATCTGATTCCTAAAAAACTGCATCGTCGCACCCGTTTTAGGAAAAGCTACTCCAAAGCCGAGCTGAACCAGGGCATCTGGATCTGCCGCCTCTGCCATCACGGCATCCATGATCACTACGATGAAATGGCCCTGGCAAAACACTTTCCCACGTTAGAGAGTATCCAGGCCGACCCCAACATTCAGCGTCATGCCGAGTGGGTTGCCAAACAAAAGGTGAAGTCATAGTGGGTCAGTCGCTGTGACAGTTCCCATGAGGCTTAAACTGAAGGATGCGGTGTCATTGTCTGGATGTATGGCTCGGTTGCAATCTCCTCATTCTTCAGTTAGGGCACTGGTGACCCGCTCAGCCGGACAATCAAGTCAGTTCACACAATTGCTGAAAGCGGCGGGCCTCAGCGTGTTGGAAATGCCTGCGCTAGAGATTCGGCCCCCCAGCAGTTGGCAGCCGCTGGATGAGGCGATCGCCCAACTCAAAACTTACGACTGGCTAATTTTGACTTCGGCCAACGCCGTCACCTTTTTTGGGCAGCGCTTAAAGACAGTTGGCAAGGATGCCGATCTCGCAGGGCTGAAGTTAGCAGTGGTGGGAAGAAAAACGGCGAGTGTCTTGCAGCAGCAAGGACTACAAGCAGACTTTATTCCCCCCGATTATGTAGCCGATGCCCTAGTTGAATCGTTTCCAGAATCCGTGCAGGGGTTAAAACTTCTGTTCCCTCGTGTGGAAAGTGGAGGGCGAGAAGTGTTGTTGAAAGAAATGACCGCCGCAGGAGCAACAGTTACAGAAGTGCCCGCTTACGAATCTGGATGTCCGCCAGTGCCTGATCCGGAAGCGATCGCTGCGCTTCGATCTGGCCAAATCCAGATCATCACCTTTGCGAGCTCGAAGACGGTGCGCCATACCTGTCAGCTTTTGCAGCAGGGGTTAGGAGCAACGTGGGCCGAGTATTTGAGCAAGGTGGCGATCGCCTCCATTGGCCCCAAAACCTCCGATACTTGTTATGAACTGCTAGGTCGCGTTGATATTGAAGCCACCGAATATACTCTGGACGGACTCACCAAGGCAATTACGCAATGGGTCAGCGCATCATTGGTCTAACGGGTGGCATCGCTACGGGCAAATCCACCGTGGCCCATTATCTGGAAACTCAGCACGGGTTGCCGGTACTTGATGCCGATGTCTACTCACGGCAAGCCGTCGCGTTGGGCTCGCCGATATTAGAGGCGATCGCCCAGCGCTATGGCCCGACGATATTGCTAGTAGATGGCACCCTTGATCGCGCTCAATTGGGTCAACTCATTTTTCAAGACGCCACAGAGAAAGCCTGGCTAGAGCAACAAATTCATCCGTTTGTGCGGCAGCGTTTCGCAGTAGATATGGCACAAAACTCGAAAGCCGCCGTCATAGTGCAGGTGATTCCCTTGTTGTTTGAGGCAAATTTGACCGATCAGGTTACTGAGATTTGGGTAGTTAGCTGTTCTGCCGCCACCCAATTGCAGCGGCTGATGTCACGCAACCAGCTCTCCCAAGCCGCCGCTGAGATGCGTATCCAAAACCAATGGCCCCTGTCTCAAAAAGTCGAACGAGCTGATGTCGTGCTCAATAACGACACAACTCTGACACATCTCTATGAACAAATCGATACTGTTTTATGAGGATGCAGCATTTTCAACGTGATTAGAGGAGTGTTTTGCCCCCTTGTTGATGCCACTCTGCGAACCCATTTAAGGCAGCCAATATCGCTTTCTTGAGCCACAAGTTTACAGGCCAGTTCCGGATAAGCCACCCTATCTTCAGTACATGAACTGAGAAAGTCTCTACCTTGCAGCATAAGTTCTCACTAAAGTGAAAACATGACTCAATCATTGGCATGTGAAGACAGGACAACACCCATTTATCCGCTGAGCTCATGAGCCATCTGCATTGCTAGCAAATCTTGAAACCCAGATCCCTGTTTGCATCTTCCATATGGCTGTACTGCACCTTGGTATCGTCAACGGCTTCATACAGAAAGTTGGATGACTAAGAAGATGATCAACCCCAAACAGCAATCACATATCGGAAAAGTTTTGGTACCAACAGCGCGTACCCGTCAGTCGCCTAATCCCACTTTACGCAAAACCTATGAACGCTTGTTCACGGGGGGACAACGTTTGGGGCGGTTTCGGCAGATACGGCAAACGTATAGTTATTGGCGACGGCGATCACAGCCAACCGTGGCAGAGTCCCTAGAATACACGCAGCCAACGACAATGCAAACTATTTCCACCGTTGATATGTTGGCAGCTACTCATCAAGAAGGAGTAGCCTTTGGGCTACAGATTCCCTCTGATGTGGTTAACACTATTTATGCTTATGCCTGGCAACAGGAGTGTTTTGAACCCAATTATGAACCGACTTTTAAGGTGTCATCTCTAGATAGTGATGGCTATTTATTGGATGGTCATCAGCCTATGCGGGCTCTAGTGACTGCACCAACAAATTGCCCGGTGATTGGCCAACTCAGTCAGGACCCAATCTTGCTGGGCTTAGCCCAAGGTTATTTAGGATATGTGCCCGATCGCATTTCCTGTCATCTCACCTGGAGTTTAAAAACCCACCAGCCTTTGACGGCCATCCAAAAGCAATATCCACCAACCAATTACCACTATGATGTGGCTGGCTATAACTTTGCGACGGCGTATTTCTACATCACGCCCGTACTCAGCCTAGAAGCTGGACCCCACATCATGCTGCGGCGATCTCACAACAACAAACCGTGGTGGATGTTGTTGCGATCGTGTAAACAAGAGGCCGAAGTGCTGTATCAGCATTACAGCCAAGAGTCAGAACTCACAATTTTGGGCCACGCTGGGTTTGGCTTTTTTCAAGACCCATCATGCTTTCATCGTATTTATCCACCGTGGCAAAATCACCGACTGCTATTGCAGTTTCGGTAT
>CAZLYS010000453.1:3032-4708 GCA_964563415.1 uncultured Halomicronema sp. | reverse complement strand
GTGAGCCATCAACTGCAACTAACTGGCCCTGATATAGAACAACGGTTGCAGCCCTGGCATATTTGGGCGGATGCTTGGTTAACAGAACGGTTGGCCTGGAAACCAGAGCGCCCAGCTTATGCCCTGCTATTGAGAACCCATCGCTTCAGCACGCCTCTTAAGGTGACGTATGTCAAGCGCTACGGAGGCTGTCGTTCCTGGATTGAACTGGAAGGTATACCGCCCCTGCCTGAGAGTCAACCAGTTCTCGCAGATGCCGCTTATCAACAGCAGGTAGAGGCCATTGAGTCAGCGATTGCCCCGATCACGACATCGATGGTTTTTCCGCAGTGATCAAAGACTGGACGGCCATTTGCAAATCAGCCGTCAGGTCAGAAATTGCTTGGCGACGGCTCTGTTTATAGGCGGGCCAGCGATCGCTGACGGATAGCGGTTCACCCACGGCGAGATAAGCTAACTGGTCGCCCAATGTCGGACGAGGAAACGGATTTTCGCCCTTAATACGCGTGAGCGTATCCCTGAGCAAGAGCAGAGTTTCGGCAAATCGCTCGACCGAGGGTTTCGTTTTGACATAGTCGCCGGTGACCGCGACAAAGCTTTCGACCAGTCGCATGTGCCACATACGGAGTTCGGCTTCTTCCGCAATGCGGTCGGCCAGGCCACGTTCCACGGGGGAGAGGGCCTTTTCAGGGCGCAGCTCTTCTCGATAAATCCAGTCCCAACCAGCCTGTTCGATTTTGCGACAGCGGTCAATGACGGAGCCTTTTGGGGAGATGTGGAAAAACGACTCGGCCACTTCCAACGCAGCATTCAACAACCGATTGAGCCGCGCTGCGAGTTCATTAGCGGATTGGTCAGCAGACCCCGTGGTTGATTCAAACGCTACCTGGAAAAAGTCGCCGTAATAGGACTCCATAATTTCTAGGAGACGCCAGCCTAGTTTCACTAGACGAGGATAAAGAGCTTGGGCGATCGCCGCCGGATCGTTGGATAGGGTTGGAGCAGAGGTGTCTCCGGTTGGTGCGAGGCCAATTGCGGTTTCTAGCTGCGCCAAAAGTTCAGCGATCGGCTGCCAGGGGGCATCCCGATAAAAATACTGAATGCCTAAAGGGACGATGAACACCTTTTCTGAGCGATCAGCCTTGAGCAAATCATCAACGCACCAAAAGCCGAACTGAGCAATGCCCGGTTCAAAGGGACTGACGATTTCTGTGTGGCCATTGTTGGCTCCTTCGGGCGCGGCTGCCATCGGGAACTGGCCGTTAGCAAACAGGTTGCGAGCCGATTTGAGTCCCTGGCGATCGACTTTGCCTCGCTGAATCGACGTTCCCCCTAACCGCGAATACAATCCGCCAATCCAGTCGCCTGCCCACAGGGGGATGCCGCGATCGTAAATAAAATGCACATGAGGTTTACGAGCTAAGGGGTTACCGAGTTCTCGACTGATTTTCGGCAACTCGTTCCACAGTAGATTCATCAAACAGTAGGCATCGTCCGGGCTGGGATGACGAAAGGCGATGAGGAACCGGGCTTCTTGCTGTTCAAATTGCTGGAAGAGATCGATCAAAACCTCTGCCCCTTGAATATTCAATGCTTTCACGCTGCTTTTCCACTGTATCCATAGGGAAAGGCCGGTGCGCATGGCCCACAGTACTTTGGGATCAAAATTGGGCGGC
>CAZLYS010000453.1:0-3018 GCA_964563415.1 uncultured Halomicronema sp. | reverse complement strand
AAGTCTAGTGGTGGCGGGGCATATTGAGGAGTGTGCGTCATGGGCAGGGCAAGTGACGGGGGCCAACAGTCTGTTTGTTCGCTAGTTTACGTGACCCAGCCAGGTGTAGCGATCGCGGTGTGACGGACTGTTGAGAGGCTGGGCCTGGGACATCAGCTTCAGTCTGAGCAGAGGTGGTACTGCTGGGTGCCCGGCACGCTATTGATCAGCCCCATCAGCTCTAGCTGAGTCAACGCACTGAGAATATCGCCGGTCGACAGATCGCTCACCTGCTGCACAATGGCATCCAGCGATCGCGCCTCTGCTGTAACGGCTTGAAATACTGCTAGCAGGGGCGCGGGTACATCGGGGCGGGGCTGAGGGGAAGGCACTGACACAGGGGCAACAGGAATCGCTCCGAGGGCTTCGATCAACGTATCTTCTCGCAGAATCATTTGCGCCCCTTGACTCAAAATATCCAAACAACCGTGACAACGGACATTATCCAGGGAGCCCGGTAAAGCAAACACATCGCGACCGTATTCATTCGCGAGTTTAGCCGTAATCAACGCTCCTGACTTGCGAGGCGCTTCGGTGACTAGGGTCGCCCGACTCAGACCCGCAATGATGCGATTGCGGCGAGGGAAATGTACTTTTTCAGGTTGGGTCCCGGGGGGATGTTCGCTCAGCAATAGCCCTGACTGGCCGATTTCCCGATATAAATCACGGTTGCGATAGGGATAAAACACATCGACTCCCGTGCCCAAAACGGCAATGGTTTCGCCATTGGCCTCTAAACAACTTTCGTGGGCGATGCGATCAATCCCATCGGCTAAACCCGAAATGATGGGGAAGCCGGCGCGACAGAGGGTTTTCGTCAGGCGACGCGTCCAGCGTTTGCCATAGTCTGAAGGGCTGCGGGTGCCGACGATGCCGATCGCAGGGCGCTGTTGGCAGGCGGACAGTAATTCCAGCTTGCCCTGGTAATACAGGATGGGGGGCGGATCAGGAATTTCGTAAAGTAGCCCAGGGTAAGTGTCGTCGGCAGGGGTGATGAATGCGCCGGGAGTCTGGTGAATCGCGTCGAGATCCAGACGTGGACGGTGTTCAGCGATCGCCCAAGCCAGCTTCAACCCAATGCCATCGACTGCCAATAGCTCATCTGGCTCAGCCGACCACGCTGTTGCCAAAGACCCGAAATGCTGCGCTAGGCGCTTTTGTAAAATTGGCCCCAATCCTGGAATCTGGCTCCAGGTAAACCAAAATGCTCTTTCCTGCAACAACGGGGATGCTCCCTACTTAAGTCTTTATGCCTCAGCTCAGGGTGCCCGCTGACGAGGTGGGAGATACCAAGTTAAGAAGCGCTGGCTGTGGGCTGCTGTCGCTGTTGTGCGAGGTAGTCAAAGACGCTTTTGTCACCAATATCGGGGGGAATGGGCTGCACGACTTTGCGCAGAGCAAAAATGACGAAGTTGGTGGCCCAAAACGCGAGCAAAATGGCTTCCCATTCGGTGGGTAAAAAGTGAAATAGGTGACCCAATAGCAGAAAGGGCACGATGGGAGTCAGCACTTTGGTCTCAAAGCGATTAAAGCAAAAGGCTTCTTTGAAATAGATGCCAGTTAGCGCCGCAAAGCTAAACCCTACACCCCAGAGCGTAGCAGGATTTTGAAAGACCGTTAGCGCAAACGGGTCGGGAGAGAAATGGGCGATCGCCAAAGAAGCGACTCCACCCACTAGCCAAAACGCCTGCAGCGCTCGATGTAACGACCGTAGATAAATGTGGATCTTGAGCAGGCTATATCCCAGGGCTAACCAGAACAGGGTGTATAGCCAACTGACGCTTTGCACAACCCACGCGAGATCGCCGCGCCAGAGAATGCCAGCGGTCCCCATTGCAAAACTGAGTGCCGCGATCGCGAGACCCGCCCGGTACTGTACGACCTCTCGGCGATCGACCTCATCAATCGTAAAAGAACCAAACTGGCCTTCATAGACGATGGGCTCTGAGACGTGTTCAGTGCTTGTGGTCATGGGCGTTTGCGCTCAACTCAGCGTTTACGGTTGTTTCTGACGGTTGCCAGACCCGACGGTATCTTTATCCTAACGGTTGCTTCGGTTAAACCCCTGACTCATATTGTTATCTTTAGCTACTGACTTCTGAAGGTAGCCTGTTGTTCGTGTGTGCTGCTCTCTCAGATTCTCAGAGGTGTTTGCACATCTCAAACTGAGCACAATGGTATGGAGGGTTTAACCGTATCGATTATGCTGAAATACCGGGCCTTTGCGTCAATATGAGTTGTTAGTGTGAATCATGAGTGAGCCGCTTCCGCCCCCACCGCCGCTGCGCTCCGTGGTCGAGCAGTTGAAACTTCCCCAACACGGGTTGAATTGGGACCTACTGGATCAAGCGCTGGTTCATGTTTCGGCATCTCGCGATCGCAATAATGAACGCTTAGAGTTTTTTGGTGACTCGGTCTTGCGTTTGGCAGCAGCAGAATTTTTGATGGAGCAGTATCCGCATGCCACTGTGGGAGAGCTGACCCTGGTGCGATCGCACCTGGTTAGCGACCAAACGCTCACCCAGATTGCTGAAACAGTTGGTGTCGAGACGTTTTTGCAAACATCTAGTGCCGCAGCGGGCGATTTGGCGGCTCGACCCAAACGGCTGGCCGATGCAATGGAAGCGCTCTTAGCCGTGCTTTATCTGAGTCGGGGGGACTTAAAGCTGGTGCGGCCTTGGTTAGATCCACATTTGATGGCACGGGCTCAGCAGTTAGTTGACAACCCCGAGGTGAATAATCCTAAAACTGCTCTTCAAGAATTAACCCAGAAGGAATACAAAACACTGCCTGACTATCGGACGGAAGAAATCAGCTCGACCCACGGCGACCCGGAGCGATTTCGCGCAGCAGTGTGGTTGGGCGATCGCCACTTAGGTTCTGGGGTAGGAGCCTCACGCAAAGCGGCGGAACAGGCAGCAGCCCTTCAGGCTTACCAGGTATTGTGTTCCTCCTCAGCATCAACAGAGCTTGTCTCAA
>CAZLYS010000452.1:0-4709 GCA_964563415.1 uncultured Halomicronema sp. | reverse complement strand
CTACTGGTGAATTGCTCGATAGTTTGTAGAGACTTTTTTGTTGGCACTCAAAAAACTTTGATGTGTGGTGTCATTCGGCCAAAAGTATTGTGCATTTTACTGCATTTATCTTCATGAATCACGCAGTCTACCATTTAACTTTTTTACTAGGTATCCTCCTGCTTTTCAATAGTTCCTCGGCTAACGCACAGGTGCCTCCTGACCCTGCCGAAGAAACCGGACCCCTAGATCAGCTAGAGCCTTTGCCTACACTGCCACCTGAGCCAGAAGAACCGGTTGAATTGGAAGATGAGTCGCCGCCAATCCCCGACCTCGAAAACGTCCCCCCTGTCTCGTTTTTTGTAGAAGACATTCAGGTTGTTGGCAACACCCTTTTTCAGTCTGAAATTGAGGGTCTAATTAGCCCGTTAGAAGGACGTGAAATCACCCTGGAAGAACTGTTAGCGCTCAGAACTGCAATTACACAGTTATATGTCGAGAATGGCTATATTTCTTCAGGTGCCTTTGTCCCCACTAATCAGGTTTTGGATGATGGAACTGTAGAGGTTCAAGTCATCGAAGGAGCAATTGAGCAACTGCAAATTAATGGATTGGGGCATTTGCGGGAAGGTTACGTGCGCGATCGCGTGGTTCCTGCGACAGCTCCTCCCTTAAACGTGCGGCGCTTGGAAGAGGCGCTGCAACTATTACAAGTCGATCCCTTGTTGCAAGGGGTCGATGCTGAACTCACCGCCGGTAGCGGGCCGGGACAAAACATTTTGATCCTCGATTTGGCCGAAGCCGATCCGTTTTTTACCACTTTTGGGTTCGATAACGCGCGCGCCCCCAGCATTGGTTCTTATCAGGGCACAGTTTCTGTGAATCATTTGAATGTATTGGGATTTGGCGATCGCCTCTCCGCTAGCTACAACCTCACCGAAGGCTTGGATACCTATGATGTTGACTACGCCATTCCGGTAAATGGCCTGGACGGCACGTTTGCCATCCGTTATCAAAATGCGGAAAGCGAGATTGTGGATGAGCAGTTCCGTGATGCTGGAATCCGCAGCAATAGCGAAACCGTTTCCATCAACTTTCGGCAACCCCTAACGCGCTCACTAACCAACGAGTTTGCCCTTAGCCTCGGGTTAGATTTTCGCGAGAGTCGTAGCTTTATTCTGGATGACATTCCCTTTTCGTTTTCCATCGGTCCTGAGGAGGGTGTCTCCCGCGTGCGAGCGCTACGCTTCGGGCAGGAGTGGGTCAACCGGGATATTAATTCGGTGGTGGCGGCGCGATCGCAATTCAGCATCGGCTTAGATGCTTTTGGGGCAACCGTGAACAATACGGGCACCGATGGCCATTTCTTGGCCTGGTTAGGACAGTTTCAATGGGTTGAGCAGTTTTCTCCCGGCACACTGTTGGTGACTCGGATAAATGCCCAGCTCACGCCCGATTCTCTGCTGCCACTGGAGCGCTTCAGCGTCGGAGGCGTCGACACGGTGCGCGGCTATGCGCAAAACCAAATCGTGACCGACAATGCCATCACTGCCTCAACGGAATTCCGTTTTCCGATTGCCGACAATTTACAGTTGACCCCCTTCGTTGATGCGGGAGGCGGCTGGAATAATCTTACTCCCAACCCCGATCCATCATTTTTACTCGGCCTGGGATTGGGGCTGCGATGGCAACCCAACGATGTGTTTGGGATGCGTTTAGACTATGGCATTCCGATCATTTCACCGGGGGAGGAAGGCAATTCACTACAGGAAAATGGGGTTTACTTTTCAGTGAGCCTGCAGCCATTTTGAAGCGTTGAGTAACTCAGATGACCACTTTGCACTTTTCGGCAATGGCCGTTGGCACAAAACTGACATCGATTTGTCTGCAACCCACCGTTGCTTCCCTCCTAAATGCTCCTAAGCTAGGTAGATACTGGAGGATAGGAGGTGGTGGGTTGAGTATCGAGACCCCAAACAACGCGGATTTGCTGCGCTGGTGGCACCAATATCAGGCTCAGCAACGGACTCAAACGGCTGACCTCATCCGTAACAGTATTTTGCAAAACTTATTTGTGGCTCGCCGACACCTGGAATCATTGGCCTGCTCGCAAGCAGAAGCAGAGAGCAAAAGCTCTGAGCGCTGCTTGGCCGAATTAGCGCATGTTTACACCCAATTAGAAGATCTGAGCAACGGGTTGGATGACCCCTTTCTAAAAGAACCTCTGCCGCTAGCCCTGCAACATGCTATTCAGCCTTGGCAAGACCAGCTCGATCTGGATATCCAGTCACCTGAGGGTTGGGCTCCAGAACCTAGTGAACACACTCGACTGCTGATCATGTTTGTTGAAACCCTCTTGAACCAGCTAACAGACTCTAACTGCTCTTATCGTGGTGCCATTGAACTCAAGTGTCACAACAATTTGAATCAACTCGTATGTCAAGTGTTTCATCATGAACCCATGTCTGATGAATTCAAAACCCATTTATTGGATTCTCTAGTCCCCTTTCTACAGACGTTTCGCCTGTTTACTGACGGAGAGTGTGAGCAGCTTTCTCAAGCACAAGAATTTACCTGGATATTCCGATGGGCTCCCCCCCTCAATGCGTTTCTCCGTAAGACCTTAGTACTTGATTAACCACTAGTTGAAACCGTCTGAATCATCCATCTAATGATTAGTGAGTCAAATGTACTTGGTGATGTTAGCTCCCATCTGGCAATTTTTGTCTGAATTTTGACCTCTGCATCGACAACACACACCCTAGCCCCTCCTTATAAAAGACCATGAAATCTGATACCCATCCCTTGAAAATTCTAGTCATTGATGATCATGAGTCGGTACTCAGCGGTACTGTCGGCACCCTGACCCAAGACTATCCAGATGCTGAAATTCTCACTGCCGCAACTGTTGAGGAGGTCAAGCAGCAATTGGCATATGGCCTCCCTGACTTACTGGTGATGGATCTTTCCATCCCAATGGCAGCGGGAGAACCGTCTCAGGTTGAATCTGGCATTGAGCTTTTGCGGAATTTAATGGTCACCTATCCGGAGCTGAATATCGTAGTCCAGAGTGCTCACGTGCGATCGCTGGTTCGCCTCAAACCGGATATCGACGTTCACCAGGGCGGCTTCACCATTGCGAATAAGAATTTACCGCTCAAGGGCATGCTGGAGAAAGTGGATTGGGCACTGAAAGGGCTAATCTACACACCCCGCGATATGCGCACCGGCCTCCAGGTTCAGCCTGAGTGGCTACAGGTATTGCAGCTTGCTTTCAATAAGGGATTACAAGACAAGGCGATCGCCGAGCAAATGAACGTCTCCGAGCGCACCGTCCGCCATTATTGGACCAAGGTTCAAGATGCCTTGAGCGTCTATCCCGAAGCGGGCAAAAACATTCGCATTCAAACCGAAATTCGTGCCCGGGAAGAGGGCCTGATTGATTAACGGCGGTTCTGAGAGAGCCGCTCAAGGAGACCTGTGATGGCTAATCCCCCAGCGTTGACTACAATTTGGCAACGGCTGTCTCAAGCGCGTTGGCAACGACTGATTCCAGGGCTCACCGTGATTGGGGTGGTGCTGCTGGCGCGATCGCTGGGTTTCTTCCAAGCAATGGAGTGGAAAACCCTAGATACCTTCTTGCGCTGGCGCCCGGATGAACCCCTAGACGAGCGCATTTTGATTGTCGGAGTGAACGATGCCGATATTCAACAAGCGGGCACTTATCCCATTCCGGATGCCGATCTTGCTGCGCTGCTACAAGTGTTGGTCGAACATGAGGCGCGAGCGATCGGCGTTGATATTTATCGAGATCTTCCT
Source organism: uncultured Halomicronema sp. (assembly GCA_964563415.1). GTDB lineage: Bacteria > Cyanobacteriota > Cyanobacteriia > Phormidesmidales > Phormidesmidaceae > Halomicronema. The sequence continues at coordinate 911 of CAZLYS010000452.1, read as the reverse complement.
GTGCCTCCAGGCCATGACACGCTGGTGGAAATTCTGGAAACGCACCCTAACGTCTTCGGCATTGAAAAAATTCTGGGAGACCAGATCGGGCCGCCACCATCCCTGTCGCCAGAGCGCATTGGCTTTGTCGATTTTCCGCTCGATGCAGATGGGTTTGTGCGGAGAACCTATCTGGGTACCCTGCCTGCTGTGACGACTCCCGAGCCAGATCGTTTTCGGTCATCCCTCTCTCTAAAATTGGCGGAAGCCTACTTATCTAAAGAAAATTTGGCTCTGGGTAATGGGATAAAAGATCCACAAACTATGCGATTTGGTCATGTTGAACTGCCACGGTTTTTGCCTAACTCGGGTAATTATGTGAATGCCGATGCGGCCGGTGTCCCTCTCCTGATTAATCCCCGAAGTGGAGAGAGCCCTTTCGATATTGTGTCAATGGCCGATGTTCTAAACGGTCGAGCCGATGACCTCATTCGTGATCGCATTGTCCTGATCGGCATTACCTCTCTGAGTGTCAAAGACCTGGTAAATTCCGCTGCTGTTGATACCGATAATCCTGGTTTGGTTTACGGCGTCGAGATGCAGGCCCATGTGACCAGTCAAATCATTAGCGCGGTATTGGACGATCGCCCCCTGATGGGCCGACGGTTGGGAATATATCTGGATTGTTGTCTGGGGCGGCATCGGGATATTGCTGGTGCAGGTCATCTCGCGTCCGAGCTGGGATATGTTGTCGGTAGGAGTTGCAGCCTTAGGATTAACGGGGCTGAGTGTCGGGCTGCTCTGGATGTGGGGTTGGTGGATTCCGTTTGTGCCAACGCTGACCGTGTTGACCATCAATGGCCTTGTGTTGCCGGGCTTTTACCTGTATGACCAGAAGTTGCGATCGCGGATTGAAGAACGGCAACGGTTGG
>CAZLYS010000451.1:0-4709 GCA_964563415.1 uncultured Halomicronema sp. | reverse complement strand
CTGGATGCGGTATTGGCTCGTCCAGGCTTGTTCATCTAACTGCTCTAACTGTTCGCCGAGGGGCTGCAGTAGATGCTGTTGTAGCCAATACCGCCGCCAGAGGGGAGCCTGCGGTACCAGGAAAGGATATTTGCTGAAAGCATCGGCATCGGCCTGACAAAACGCCGTGGCCAATCGCTCTCGTTGATGGCGGGCGGTGATGTGGCGTAGCCACTCAGTGGCAATCTGGTAGGCTCCGGTCGGGTCTACTGTTACCAAGCCGCGATTGTAGAGCGATCGCAGCACCAGGCGTAGCGACCTGGAGCCATTGCCATTCAGGTTGATGCTGTTACCCTCATGCCGAACCAGCACATCGGGATACACCATTAACCAGCCCAGCATCTCGTATTCTCGAGCGGTTAAATCATTCAGTACGGCTTGCCAAATCGGATCATCCGCATGGGGAGTTAGCAGGGGATACCGAATAAAATTCATCAGGTCTGGGGTCCCAGAATTGAGGATTTTGTGAACGGCGGCGACCAGCACACCAGGGTTATAGCCACAGAATTGAGCAAGTTGCTGCAGCGGCTCAGTGGCATAGGTCTGCAATCCTTCATGCCTGAGCAGGTCTTCCGCAGTCCTCGGCGAAAGTTCTCGCAGAGGATGGAGCAGTAGCAGATCGTGGCTCCTCTGTAAGCACTGAGGCGGTATTCGACAGACTAGAATGACCCCACTGCAGAGGTTCTGATGATCGAGCAGCGATCGCAGCCAGTGCTCATAACCGGCGGACGGCGATCGAAATTGGCCTCCTAACGCTTCAGATTCCTGAAGCACCTCCGTTTTCTCGATGATGAGTAACAGCCGACGCGTTGCGAGCAGGTGAGTCAGGGATGCCGCCGCCGGCAATTGTCCTGGCAGGGGTGACTCTCCCAGGTGAGTTAATACAAACTGATATAGCAACTCCACCGTAGGCAATTGCGTCGCCTGACACCAGATGGCGGTTTCAAACGCATCGACGCTGGTCAGCTGCTGGCACAGTCGTTGTACCAGATAGGTTTTGCCAACACGGGGTGGACCAGAGATACACAGCAACCGTCGCCCTTCAATACGGAGACCATCCAACAACCGTTGAAAATCGTCTTCTCGCCCAAATAGATGATTCTGCTCCAAGGTGACCTGTTGCGCATACCATTCCTTAACGACCTGGCCGCAGGTGCTTTTTTTAACCGTTCTGCCAGTGATGATTTTAACCTGCTTAAACAGCTTGGAACCGGCATCTCGTAAGGCGTTCGCCTTGTAACCTGTAACCTGGGCGATATCCTGATACGTGCTGCGCGAGTTTTGCAGACAAGCGGTGAGTACGGCGATCTGAGAGGGGGTCAGTATGGCCGTGGCGTGAGCAGACGTCTGCTCTTCAAAAGCATCAAGAATCTTTTCGATGTCATTTTCCATGGGAGGCAAATACACGCATTGGCAACAATGTTGCAACAAAATCCCTTGAATTCCTCTACAAGAAACTGACGGTCAACCGACCGTTTCAAGTACAAGAGCCGATGTTTTCTGACACAAACTTGCACAAACCTGCAATTTCGACGAGGTGAACGGGTCAAAAATTACGTTTTTGTAGTTGAGCGCCAGCAGACAAACCACCAGCAACCTCTCAGCCAGTCAACAACAATACGGTCAATGACGTTTGATCCTTACGAGGAGAGACACCATGAGACGAATGACTTCTCGCTATGACCTGTTATTAGGGTTGCTGGGGTTACTGGGTAAAGCTTTGTTTATCGGTTTGTTCGCCTGCACGGTTCTCGTCGTCCTGGCGGCCCTGTTGGGTTTTGGCACACCAGCATTACTGGCCTATCAGTGGGGTTGGGGATTTTTTTGGCGCAGCTGCCTGGCGCTGATGGTGGTGACTGGCGTTGTGGCCTTGCTCGATAGCTTGCAATAAACCCGCCGCTACCAGGCGGTCGTGGTAGCGTTGCATTGACTATTGCTAGGGTTCATTTCCTATGGCTCTCCAGACACTGTTGCCCCCGCGCCCTTCGACTTATCCAGGCTGCATCGTGGGTTCCCTAACCTTGAGTCTGCTATCAACGGTCTTGTTATCTTCAGCAGCACTGGGGCAAATGACTCCAGACAACACCCTAGGCGACGAATCCTCAGTTATCACCAATGATGTGGAGGTGCAGGGCGATGTGGCCGACCTGATCGAAGGCGGTGCCCAACGCGGCAGCAATCTTTTCCATAGCTTCCAGGATTTCAATGTCGGCCTAGGGCAGCGAGTCTATTTCGCCAATCCCCTGGGCATTGAGCACATTTTGAGCCGGGTTACAGGCGGCGACCCGTCCAATATCTTGGGCACCCTCGGCGTCGATGGCCTAGCGGATCTGTTTCTGCTGAACCCCAACGGCATTGTATTCGGCCCCGACGCCACGCTGGATATACCGGGTTCGTTTTATGGGACGACGGCGGATGCCATTCCGCTGGGCGAGGGTGTCTTCAGCACGACGGACCCGGAGCAGAGTAGCCTGCTGACGGTCGACCCCAGCATTGTTTTCACCAATTATCTGACTGAGGACTCTGGCAATATCACCAGCCGAGGACAGCTAACCGCTCAAGAAAACTTGACGCTGGCTGCAAACAGTCTGGACTTGCAGGGACAGGTCGCGGCGGGGGGTGAGTTGACTTTGCTGGGGCTCGATACGGTGCAGATTCGCGATGCCGTAGATACCCCATTCATCGGCTTCGCCGGGGGCGATCTGCTGGTGCTGGGCAATGAGCAAGTGGATATTGTGGCGCTGAGCCATCCTGACAGTGGACTGTTCAGCTATGGGGATATGTTGCTGCGATCGGCCAACCCTGTCAGCGGCGATGCCCGCTACTGGACTGCTGGCAGCTTTCAGGTGGAGACCTTGGATGGAGAAATAGGTGACCTCTTCAGTCCTGTTGATCCCATCATTCGTACGTTTAATGATGTCGTCATTGACGAATACGAAGGGTCGTCTCTGCATATTCTGGCCGGCGGCTCGGTCAACTTGGGGACAGCAACGATTACTGCTCCCGATGCTGGAGACCTGGATATCGACTTTCTACAAGAGGACATCACGCTGTCTGATGGCACCCTAGTGCAGATTGATGGTGGGGCTCAGCCGACGTTAGATGTACGGGCGGGAGTATCGCCGGAAGCGTTGGGAGCCCCCCTCTCGAACTACTGACAGGCTTTAACAACAATACAGTTGATACCTTTATAGGGGATGCGTTTGTCACTGGGGAACCTTCAAGCGCTGACATTACCATCGGTGATGTTTCTATGAATGCAGCTAATAGTCTGGTGCTACTCACCAGCAATTATGAGCCCAGCGACAACTTAGAGGGGGGTGATATCACCATCACCGGCGAAGGGAATTTCGGCTTAGGCATCAATGCCCGGAATTTCTTTGGAGCAGGTGGAACAGTTTTTATTGATGCGCGAGGCAACCTTAATGCCATCAATAGTTCTATAGAAACGACGGCCTTGACAGAGGTCGGCGACATCGTCCTGTTAGCTAGAGAGACTGTGCGCTTCGATGGTGCCGATGGTAGCCGCCTTACGGGAGCCTTTGCCAGCATTGCTGCCGGTGGCGAAGAGAGTACTGGTGGGACAGTACGTATCAACGCCGCCAATTTAGAGGTATTGAATGGGGCGCAAGTTGCTTCCCTAGTATTTGGCAATGGTCAGGGGGGGGATGTGCTACTCAATATTCGCGAAACCGCCCGCTTTGTGGGGGATAACGCGGTTATTGGTAACCCCAGTGGCGCTTTTAGTGTCATTGCGCCCAATGGCAAAGGTCAGGGCGGCGATGTGCGAGTGCAAGCGGGCAATGTCGAGGTGCGCGATGGAGCCGAACTCAGTGCCTCCACCTTTGGCATCGGGGATGCCAGCAGCGTGGTGCTGACGGTGCAGGATACCGTTCAGGTGGTGGGTAGTGATGCTGAGGGGAGTGCCAGTGCGATTTCCAGTCAAATTGACGCTGACGGCGAGGGGCGCGGCGGTAACGTTGAGATTACGGCCCGCCAACTGGAAGTGCTAGAGGGAGGCCAGATCAGGGCTTCCACCTTGGGCATTGGCGCAGCCGGCAGTGTGGTGCTGACCATCGACGAAACTGCCCGCTTTGTGGGGGATGACCCAGTGGATGGTACCCCCAGTGGTGCTTTTAGTAATATTTCGTCTGGTGGTGAAGGTCAGGGCGGCGATGTGCGATTGCAAGCGGGCAATGTCGAGATACGAGATGGAGCAAATCTCAGTGCCTCCACTTCGGGCATCGGGGATGCGGGCAGTGTGGTGCTGACAGTGCAGGATACCGTGCAGGTGGTAGGCAGTGATGCCGAGGGAAGTGCTAGTGCGATAGCTAGCAGTATTCAGCCTGGCGGTGAGGGGCAAGGCGGCAACGTTGAGATTACGGCCCGCCAACTGGAAGTGCTAGAGGGAGGCCAGCTCGGTGCCTCCACCTTTGGCATCGGAGAAGCGGGCAGTGTGGTGCTGACCATCGGCGAAACCGCCCGCTTTGTGGGGGATGACCCAGTGGATGGTACCCCCAGTGGTGCTTTTAGTAATATTTCGTCTGGTGGTGAAGGTCAGGGCGGCGATGTGCGATTGCAAGCGGGCAATGTCGAGATACGAGATGGAGCAAATCTCAGTGCCTCCACTTCGGGCATCGGGGATGCGGGCAGTGTGGTGCTGACGGTGC
>CAZLYS010000450.1:0-4720 GCA_964563415.1 uncultured Halomicronema sp. | reverse complement strand
AGTAGTATCTAGTTCGAGTTGAGACATGGGTTAAGGCTAGCGCTTTAGCCCTAGATTCGATTTTGTCGTCGCAGCAAGTCGGCCACGAGCGGATGCAGGTCATACCAGAGGTCGTCGTTTTCATACTCCAGCACCGACAACCCGTGCAGTAGCTCCAAGAACTCTTCGCTTTCCGCATCCGGTGGCCGAAAGTTGCGATACGTTTCGGCCAGCAGGTCAAAGCGCTGGGTGCCAATGGGACGGGCATATTCGTTGCGCACGGCTTTCACCGCTTCAGCCAAAATCGCGTCGTCGATTTTTACATCCGGTGTGTCCGGTTCTAAATCGAGCGTGAGTAAGCATTCCTGACAGCACTGATAACAGAGGCGCACCATCTCCCGCAAGACGCCACCGCTGAGCAAAACAATCTGGCGAATGATGTGGGGTTCGATCAGGTGATCCAGCAGGCGCTTCTCTAAAATCTTTGCGAGCATCGCGACATTGCCCTCAATGGGCTCCGCCTGCTCCACATGCGCCGTCTCTTTAGAAAAGAACTTCATCACCGGTAGCAAAATGATTTTGCTGCGGCTCACCAGACTGCTATAAATTTGCGGCTCCCGAATCACTGAGATGGGAATCGTGAAGACCACCCGAATATTGGGAGAAAATAAAGCATTTACATTATCGTGAAAGATACCTTTCACGACAGCCAAATCCAGCTTGTCGAGATCGTCAATGATGACAAGCACCTTACGCCCCGTTGCGGCAAAGATAGCCGCCGCGATCAGATCGATTTGCTTCGAGAGATCCGACACACTGCGCTCGTAGGTTTCCTTCACCTCTTCGCGAAATTTCCGTTCCTTTTGCAGCTTGCCAGTGAAAAAATTGTAGAGGTCAACGCCAATCGACATCGCCTGCTTCAACTCGTCGGTATAAGTGCGAGACTTAGTTTGCCTAAACCAGTTTTGTAGTTCGGCGATTCTGTCTGGGGGAATGGTGATATCTCGGCGTTTAGTCGCCTGACTCAACAGCTTCAGCGCAATTGAGTAAAGGATATTGACATGGTTGACGTCCGACATTTCCACCATGTCTGAGATGGAAAAGAAGGTAACGAACAGGTCATCACTCCGCATCAGGCGCGGCAGTTGTGCCAGCAACGTGGACTTCCCACAACCACGATGGCCGGTAAAGATGAGCTTGCCTGCATCGCCAGTCGATAAGATGCCGCCCCGTAGCTTTGCCAGGGTACGCCTGCCGTACTCGACGCGAAACTTCTCGATGTCCTCGGATTTGAGCAAGGGAAATAATTCGAGGTTGCGAGACGCCTCAATGAATTCCTGATAGCGATCGCTCACCATGCCGAACCATCCTCAAGACTACCCTTATCATACCGAGCATTTCTCTGTCGGTTGAACCATGGTGGTCGAAATACCTTCTTCTAAATATCGCCTACTGGAAAATGATGCTCGAAATACATTATTTAACTATAGGTTCTTCTGAAAAATCGACAAAAAACCCTGTAGAGCATAAAGCTCTACAGGGTTTTTTGTCGATTTCTGTAAAACATCATGCATCAAATTTTAATTAGAGCATGAATACAGCCTCGGAAAATCTGATTTCATGTTACTAGTACAGTTACTAAAACATAGTCATCTCATTAATCAACTTCATTTCACTCCTCCTCATTTAAACAATTTTCTCTAACTATGCTCTCTGCTGATAGGCAGAAGCGATTGGGATCAAAACGTTATCTTTAATAGATGAAACCGGCACTCAACCTTTAGTGTCTATGCTGGTTCTACATCTATTAACTGGTAAACGGGCGCAGCCTCGGATCGCAGACTCAGTTTGGGTTCTTCCGACGGTGAGAAGAAGATCGAAGTCGCTAAGCTGAGGAGAGACAACACGATCGCGCCCACCATAAAGCCCACAATTTTATCTTGTCCTAACTGTGTGGCTTTGTGGAGTTCAAGCACTTGCACTTTATCTTTAAGGGCTCTGATTTCTTGTTGTTGTTGTTCAATTCGATACTGTTGTAGGCGAGCTTCAGCTTGAATATTTTGATAGAAAGCCGTGAGTGATTCGTGACTTCCAGACGATCCAGAACTAATAGAAGAAGGATTAGAAGGATTTGAGAGCATGTTCATTTTGTAGATGTCCCTTGCGGTTGTAGCTCAATTCTATGCTTAGTCCCACACAGAACAATCGGAAAAGTCAACCAACTTTTCTGACATACGCCGTCAATATCCTCATCAGTAGTGGTGACGCCCCTCAATACGGATCTTACGCAGAAAATTTCGGTATTTCTGGCCGTACTGCCCGCAAAAGCACGATGAATTGAGCCCTAATTCATGCAAAAAGCAGCCTCTATGGCCTTCATCGATCTCTAATGGGCGGTTTTCATTCCAGTCGGTTGAGCCGGGTAGGGATGAAAACCCAGTCATATCAATGGTTTCAGATTAAGATACTGAATTCAAAAATGCTTTTCGCGGATTCCTAGAGAATCTACTGAGTCCAGGCAGAAGATGATGCATGAAATTACGGTTATACCCTGGCCGTAGATATACGTGTCGGTTGTTAGGTAATTTACCGGAAAGGTGACAGCCCATGCGGAGTCGATGGCCATTCGCTAGGTCCTTACTCATCGATATCAAACTTCGGAAGGGTAGCTTCACTGAGATGAAAATTAGCCCTGCCTGGCATCGCAAATACTGCCCCGAGTGACCATCACGATTTATCTCTAGCTCCTGGTTTCGCCAGCTCTTCAGTCTACGGTTAGGAGCTAACTTAGACCTTACAAAAGCAGGTGATCAAAACAGGGAATTATTCAATCAGCTCTCATGGAGCAAGCTAGAACTGGGTGTCGCAATCAACTGCAGTTTGCTCTGAGCCAGCCGACTGATGGCATGCCCCTTATGATCGGCCTGACCTCCTGATGACAGAGGCCTGCAGTATCGCCTAATCACATCGACACAGTGAGTTGGGAGCCGTTGGGGGCTTTACAGACATCAATGCGGGTTTCAAACGTTTCGCGGAAGTGGGGAATGTGGGTGACCGCGAGAATGCAAGCAAAGTCAGCGGCGATCGCGTTGATGGCCCCGACGAGGCGATCGCACCCTTCGCGGTCTTGAGTACCAAACCCTTCATCAATAATGAGGGTGCGTAGGGGGGTGCCTGAACGCTGAGCGAGTAATCGGGCCAAGGCCAGACGGATGGCAAAATTGACTCGAAAAGCCTCTCCCCCGGAGTAGGTTTCGTAGGGGCGGGTACCCTGGGCGTCGGCAATGACGATATCTAGTGTGTCGATCAGTTTGCTCTGGCGACTACGACCGGCCCGCTGGGTGACGAACTGCACATGCAGTTGATGGGCACTGAGTCGGCCCAAAATATGATTAGTTTCGGCTTCCAACTGGGGTAATAGATGCTCAATTAGCAACGCCTGTAGCCCATTGCGGCCAAAAGCGGTAGCGAGTTCCTGATGCACGCGATGGCTGCGGCGCACCTGATGTAGCTCCTGCTGGTGTTGGGTGAGCTGTTCTTGTAGCTGGTCAAAGTGGGTGAGCTGCTGGTGTAAAGCCCCTAAACGGGAGAGCAATTGTTCGCGCTGTTGTTGGCGATCGCTCTGGCGCTGCTGCACCTGCTGAATCTTGGCCTGCACATCCGGATATTGCTGCAGTTGCGCCGTGAGTTCCTGCTGCTGGATGGTTAATTCGCCCTGATGCTGCGCTAACTGTTGTCGCCTTTGGGTCACGGCAGCGAGCTGTTGCTCAAGTTCGGGCTGTTGCCGCTGGGCTTGTAATAGCTGTTGGTGCTGCCATTTCCAGGTTTGTGCAGCTTTGAGCCGAGATCGCAGAGTTTGATGCTGTTCGAGACTATAGCCCAAAGCATTGAGTTGCTCGTCTAGCTGGACGATCGCCTGCACTGCATCTGACTTAGCTAGAGCTGCCATGTCGGCATCCAACTTAGCGATCGCCTGCTCTAGTTGGGGTTGCTGTTCCAACAGTTGCGCCTGTTGTCGTTCGGCCTGACGAATCTCAGCCTGACGAATCTCGGCCCAGCGTAGGCGATCAACTTGGCCCCGAGCGAGGGCATGATCCCGTTCGTCATAGGCCAGTTGCGTCAGCTGCGTGTCTAGCTGCTGGAGTTCCGTTTGCAAATCCTGAGCGTAGTCGCCCTCTTGCAGACAGCGTTCTAGGTGCGATCGCTCCTCAGTGAGGGAGGCCAACTGCTGGGCGACTGACTCATTTGAGGTGAGCTTGGCCATAAGACTACCTCGCTGCTCTAGAATTTGGCCGTAGTTCGACAATTCAACTTCTAGTTCCCGATATTCCTGACGTAAAACCTGAATTTCCCGTTCGGACACCGCTAGCTGCTCGCGAATCACCCAGATCTCCCGTTGTAGTTCCTCACGCTCAGTTTGATGCTTGTGAAGTACATCGTCCCAATTATGTTCATCTAGTGGGCGATCGCACACCGGGCAGGCCGCATCCGGCTGTTGAAGGAGCTGTAGCTTTTGCTCAATGTGACCTAACTGGGTTTCGTAACTACGCTGCTCGGCTTGCAACCGTTCCATAAAATGTCGTCGCTCGATGCCCTTTTCCCGCACTTTTTCTTGATAGGCGCGTTTAGCCGTCAGCTCATCAAGGGTGTGACCGACAGCGAGGACGGCCTGTTGCAGTTGGGGCTGCTGAGCTTGCTGCTGCTGCAGCTGATCGGTCGAATTGGCGAGGGCCGTCAGGCG
>CAZLYS010000449.1:0-4725 GCA_964563415.1 uncultured Halomicronema sp. | reverse complement strand
CCCCTGTTCCCCTTAAGCAAACGAGATGTACTTGATCAAAATGCACAGGGCTATAAGTCAGAATGCCGCTCCCAAAAGACCTGCTGGGCAATTTCTTCAGTTATCTCAGTCATCTCTAGTTTCGCGTGGAGATTAATCGCGAGGCAAGCTTGGCTAACCGCGCAGTTCTGTCAGCTGAAAACAACTTCAGCTGACAAGCCACATACCCATTTACTCCGCTGGTGGCGGTGCCGACATTAGCGTTCCTTTCATTACAGTCAAAGCCTGACCACTGATGAGCACGCGATCGCCCGCGCGCTGCACCTTCAAAATACCGCCTCGTTGTGAGACTTGCTTAGCGACAAAGTCAGATTTGCCCAACCGATCTTCCCAAAAAGGAACTAGAGAACAATGAGCTGACCCGGTAACCGGGTCTTCGTCAATGCCGATGGCGGGGGCAAAATATCGCGAGACAAAATCGACGTTAGGTTCCTCACTGTGGGCGGTCACAATCACGCCGTGGGCCGGTAACAACCGCATCATGGCAAAGTCGGGCTGCAGCGATCGCACATAGTCTTCTGAGGGCAGTTCCACCAAGTAGTTGGTTTCGGCAGAGCCGCCATAGGTCACGGTCTCGGGTTGCAAACCTCGTAGGCCCTTGAGCAGTTCTGGTGGCGCGGTGACCGGACCCACCGACTGTATTGGCAAATTGAGGGTGATCCACTCACCGTTTTGCGTCGCTGTGAGTAGACCGCTCTTAGTGTGAAATCGGGCGGTTTGCTCCGGTGACAATATCCCTTCACTCCACAACACATGGGCGCTGGCGAGGGTGGCATGGCCACACAGCTCAACTTCAGCAGTGGGGGTAAACCAGCGCAACTGGTAGCCATCCTCGACAGGATGCAAAAAGGCGGTCTCTGAGAGGTTCATTTCTGCCGCAACGGCCCGCATCCAAGTTTCACTAGCGGGTGTCGACAAAACGCATACTGCTGCCGGATTACCACTAAACGGCTTCTCGGTAAAGGCATCGACCTGCAAAATCGTCACGGTGTCAGGAAGGCTCATGAAGTCAAACTGGCGCTCAACGGTGTCCTTATCATGAACTAGAAAGCACTGGCACGGCGATCGCAATTTATGCAGGCTAGCGTCGAGCGGGCATCAACACAGTATGGCTCTCCAGGTATAGCCCTGTGCAGTTTGGTCAAGTACAGTTCGTTTGCTTGAAGGGAACAGGGAATAGGGAGTAGGAAACAGTGTGTGCTTGACTCGACTGCATGCCGCTATAGGACCAATATCTGTGCGGTTGGCGAAGCAAGTTTGTACACAGCTCAGTGTTGTGCTGACTTAAAGTAAAGAAATAGTTACAGCTCAGGTGAGGCAAAGTGATCGGTATGTTCAATCTGACTCGATCTCGATGGAGAGTTTTGGTTTTGGGTTGGCTGTTAAGCGTTTTAGTGTTTGCCCCTGGGGCGGCGATCGCAGTAGATGACTTTACCTATGCCGATCTGCACCAGCGCTCCTTTGTGGGTGAAGATTTAACCGGGTCTTCTTTGGCGGCCGCGAATGCGCGTGAGGCTGACTTTACTGATGCCGATCTGAGTGAAACGATTTTGACGAAAGGGTCGTTTTATAAAGCTCACATGGCGGGGGTGAATTTAACCCAATCCTTTGCTGATCGAGTCACCTTTGACCGTGCCGATTTGACCAATGCCATCATCGTCGATGCCATCATGACGAGCACAACCTTTACCGAAGCGATCATTGAGGGCGTTGATTTTTCCGACACGATTTTAGACCGCTATCAAGTGGTGAAAATGTGTGAATATGCCGACGGCGTCAACCCGGTGACGGGGGTGGCGACCCGTGATAGCTTGGGGTGCCGCTAACAGTATCTGGGGACTTGCATGGCCAGCGTTGGGTAAGGCTCAGATTCTCAGTCCAATGTGACCAAGGTCAGGCGATCTCATCGTTTTGTGAATAACCTCGATTTTCAACATCAGCGAGGAACACTAAGGCCACTTGATTTTTCACAACCCAATCACAATCGGCAAATATGAAACTTATTTATCGCGGTATTCCTTACGAAGCTTCGTCAACCAGCGAAGCTCATGCTGCTGCTCGCCAGATGCCTCGTCAGCCCGTCTCACCAAAAGCTCGCCTACGCAGTTCAGAGCAAGAGCTGACCTATCGAGGTGTGCGATATAACGCTTAATGCTTTTTTCGAGTGACCGCTTTTTGACCTGTCGTTGATGTGATGTTTACGCTACTGATGCCCCATTCCCTAGTGGAGAAACGATGCAGATGGCATCTCGGCACACAGAAACTTTTGTGAACTCGTCATAGTTTGACCAAAGGCAATGCCGCTAATCCAGTCTTCTTGGTTGATGAACCGATTGGGCATGCGAGTCCCCAACTCCACCAGTCGCGTAGTCTTTAGCCAGAATTCGACTGCATCAGGAATGCAACTGATTGCCCCTCAGTCGGAAAAAGTCAAATTCTAGGCTGTTGTTGCCGACACCTTGTTCGCACCAGAGTCCTTTATTCATGATTATTGACCCCCATTATCCTCATGTTGTGCTGACATGTCCCTACCGAGAGTTCATGATTGAAGTTGAGCAAACGGTTTGGAATGATGTCACAACGTATGCCGCATGGGTCAACTATGACACGGGGTCTGCAGTCGCCGTTCCGAAAGCGTGGACTCGGGCTGAAGCAATTCGTCAGGCTAAGCGCTGGATTGATCACAAGTTTGATCAGCCTCCTTCCTCCCCGACTCGATAAGCGGACTGACATTCTGTGAGTAATTGACGAGGATAGTCCACAGGCACGACAGAAAAAAGCAGCGGTTGTCTCATGGCAAGACAACCGCTGCTAAAGTCTATTCGGTTAATGAAAAGCGATGACTGGACATCCCCTAATGGCTGTGATGATGATGTTCATGGCCATGGCTATGCCCGTGAGTATGTCCATGATGGTGGTCGTGAGCGTGGGCGTGACTGTGTCCTTGAGATTGAGCATGGGCGATCGCCAACTCAGGATTCACAGCGAGAGCATCTTCTTCCAGCAGGTCGCTAATTTGGCCATCGGCCCAATTAGCCACCATTTTCAAGAAAATGGGGTGATCATTAACGCAAGGCATTTGAATAAAGCTGACATCCTGATGCTTTTTCCGCACATTTTCGATAATGTGCTCCACATCCAATAGCGTTTCATGGTTTTCGGTCGCAAAGCCGATGGGCATCATGACGATCGCTTTGGCGCCCAGCTCAATCAGGTTTTGGGTAGCCAACTTGGCATTGGGCTGGGTCCACTTAATCATCGGCGTTTGGTGATTCAGCCAGCCGACAGAAATCAGCGGATAACGGTGAATTAACCGCTCTCGCACCCGTTCATACAGCATCTGACTTTCATCAATTCCTGAGGTAAAGCCCTTCGCCTCAAAGGGACAGCCGTGATTCATCAGCACAATGCCAATTTGAGAGGGCAAATAGGCCTTCGACAATTCAGCACTAATCTTTTCCTCAACCATCTGCACCATGAGGTCCAAGTACGCGGGTTGGTCAAAGAAAGAGGGGATGTAGCGCACCCCCTTAACCCAATGCTCCTGACCATCTCCGAGTTGAGCAAGGGCATTGTTTACTTGCTCGACGGCGATACCGCTAGTAAAAATCGAATCAACGACCAACAACGGATAAATCAGCAATTTACTAAAGCCTTCAGCCTTAATCTGCGCTAGCACTTGGGCCGGTAGGTAAGGCTTACAAAAATTAAAGGCTTTGAAAACTTTAACGCGATCGCCCCAGCGAGCCTGTAAGGCCTCTTCAACACCAGCCCTTTGTTTCTCAAAAATAGCGTTATGAGGTGAGATAAATTGATCGTGCTGATGACTCCACTCATGCAGATCAAATATGGCCAATAACTTAGCCATCGGTGGATAAACCCAGGTAGGGACCGGGGCAAACTTTGCTGTCAGTAGATTTAGGGCTTGCTCGTTGTAGTTAGCAAAGTCATCGTAGCTTTCGACTTCACCGTATCCCATCAGGAGAACGGCGACTCGATCTTGATCAACTGACGAGTTCACCTCAGGAACTTTAAGACTTTCTTGAATGTTTTGAGTAGTAGTAACCAAAACGTTTCCTCGATGATGCTTGCGAAGATTCTAACGGTACAAATGAAGTGAATGCGGACTTTTTAGTGATACGTTAACATCCGTCTATGCAAACATCAGTTGCATGACAGAGCAGTCATCATCCAAGACATGACGTCCTTTTGGCAAGTCATCAAGAGTAGATTAGGAGAAAAAATTGCTGACAAATTGAATTATTGGCGACGGCCAAAAAACCTTAAGTACAAGATTTTAAATCTCTTTTATTGAAACTTAAGATTCTTTAATAAGGTATTTTGTTCTAGATTTCTGAACGGCTTCGGGATGCACGATTCAACTTATTTCAATACGATTGCGCTGCGGATTCCTGCGGTGGTGTCAGCGCAATCAGAGTTTCTAGCGCTCGCGCGGAAACGCCTTGTGACCATAACGGATCAGCTGTGGCTAAATCCTCGTTCAACCTGGGCTGGCGTGGCCTTAGGCATTATTTTTGTCTCGGTGCCAGTCTTTTTTGAAGCGCCTTTAGTCAGAGCCGCCCCTGGGCTAAGTGTGCTGCTAACTGGGATATGGGTATGGGGAAGCGTACAACTGGGTCGGCACCCCCAAACCGCTTTTGTGGCTGACTTACTCTTAGGACTCAG
>CAZLYS010000448.1:0-4726 GCA_964563415.1 uncultured Halomicronema sp. | reverse complement strand
GGGGAATCATGTCGTCCGTTTCTGACCGGACGTAGAGATTGCCAATGTCGTTGGGGTTAGACCGGAAGGGCGCGTCAGCCTGAATATAGACTCGATAGGTGCGGCCAAAGGCGTTGAAATCATTGACGTAGCGCGACCCCAAAAAACTCTGGAGGGTATTCAAGATCTCGTCAATATCGACCTGCATGGCCTTGGCTAAGCTGCGATCAATGTCAATTTCGAGCTGCGGCGCATTGGCCGTGTAGGTCGTGAAAACGTTTTGCAGTTCCGGTGCCGCGTTAGCAGCCGCCAGCAACTCGTCTTTCGCCTGTAAGAAAACCGGCAGGTCATTATTGCCCCGGTCTTGTAATTGAAAGACAAAACCGCTAATACTGCCCAACCCTTGAATGGTCGGCGGATTGAACGCAATGACGTTGGCCTCTTTGATTTGACCAAACTGGGGCCAGACCTGCCCTAACACTGCCTGGGCGGATTGGTCTGGGCGGGGGCGATCGCCCCAGGGAATCAACGGGGTAAAAATGACGCCGCTATTGGGGATGCTGCCGCTAAAGCTAAACCCGCCGAGGGAAAACGTGCCTTCTACTTCGGGACTCTCCAGGTAGATTTGGTCCACGCGATCGATGACCTCGCTGGTATAGTCCACCGAAGACCCTTCAGGTCCCTGCACCAGGCTAATCAGCAATCCCTGATCTTCTTCCGGCAAAAATGCCGTCGGCACTGCGGTGTAGAGCCAAGCCGCTGTGCCAAGGGCGATCGCAAACAGCACCAGCACGATCGCTTTCATGTGAATGAGCCACTGCAAACTGTTGGAGTAACCCTGACGCATGGCCTCAATGCCACGATTGATCCAGCTAAAGAAGCGGCCCAGCCAGCCACCGGGCTGCTGTCCTGAGCGAATCAGCAGGGCCGAAAGTGCAGGTGTCAGACTCAGGGCATTGAACGTGGAAATGGTGATGGCAAAGGCGATCGTCAGGGCGAACTGGCGATAGAGTTGTCCCGTCGTGCCGGGAAAAAAGGCGACAGGAATAAATACCGCCAGCAGGACCAGAGACGTTGCAATCACGGCTCCGGTCAGTTCTCGCATGGCTTCGATCGCCGCCAGATGGGGCCGCATGCCCTTCTCCTGAATTTTGCCAGCAATGTCTTCAACCACCACGATCGCATCGTCTACCACCATCCCCGTTGCCAAAATCAGGCCAAACAGGGTCAGGCTGTTGATGGAAAAGTTGAATGCCTTGATGAAAGCGAAGGTGCCGATCAGCGCCACGGGAATCACCACCGCCGGAACGATGGTGGCCCGCCAGTTTTGCAAGAAGATAAAGAGCACAAGAACGACGAGGGCGATCGCCTGCATCAGCGTATTGACCACCTCTTTGCGCGACTCTACGACAAAGAGAGAAGGATCGTAGGGGACGGAATAGGTTAACCCTGGTGGAAAATCCTCGGCTAGCTCAGCCAGGGTGGCCTTCACGGCATTCGCCGCTTCTAAGGCGTTGGTTCCGGGCGTTTGCACAATTCGATACCCGATCGCTCCCTGCCGTCGATAGCGGGCAAAGGTACTGTAGCTTTCTGCCCCCAGCTCAGCCCGTCCGATATCGCGCAGATACACCAAGTTGCCATCCGCCTCAGTGGCCAGCACCAGGTTCTCGAACTCAGTCACGTCTTCTAAACGCCCTTCCGAGCGCAGCGTGAGCTGATAGCTGAGACCGTCCGCTGTGGGTGGTTGGCCGATGCTACCTGCCCCCACCTGCAAATTCTGCTCTTGAATGACCTCTACTAAATCTTGAGTCGTGATGCCGCGAGCCGCCATGCGAGCCGGGTCGAGCCACAGTCGCATAGCATAGCGTCGTTCCCCAAACGGCTGAATCTGCGCGACTCCTTCAATCCGCCGCAGGGCATCTAGCACATACAAATCGGCATAGTTACTGATGAAGTTGTCGTCGTACAGCCCTTCTTCTTCGCTATAAATCGACATCCCCACCACGACACTGTTGGATTGCTTACGAACCGTCACCCCTGTACGCTGCACCTCTTGCGGTAGCTGAGGGGTCACGATAGAGACCCGATTCAGCACATCCACAGCGGCAATATCCAGGTTGTACCCCTGGCTAAAGGTCACCGTAATCGAACTGGTACCGTCGTCACTGCTGGTAGAGTTCATATAGCGCATGCCATTGACGCCATTGATCTCCCGCTCCAGCACAGTGGTGACGGTTTCTTCCACCACTTCCGAACTGGCCCCGATATAGTTAGCGCTGACGACCACTTGCACCGGGCTAATGTCGGGATACTGTTCTACCGGCAAGGTCGGAATGACGATCGCCCCCACCATAAAAATGATGATAGACAGCACCATCGTTAGAACCGGTCGGCGGATGAAGGTTTGGACGAACATGGTTTTTTAGAGGGATGGAGGAGATTGACTGGGAATGGTTATTGGTTATTGGTTCTTCGTTATCGGTGTCGGCGACGTGGGGGAATGTTGGCGGAGGGAGTCTAAGCAGGTAAGACATGGCTCAGGGGTTTAAGGAGTTGGAGGTGTATCAGTTGGCGGAGAAGTTATCTGATGAAATTTGGCAAATTGTGGCAACTTGGGATTTGTTTGCCAGGGATACGGTGGGCAAACAGTTGGTGAGATCGGCGGACAGTATTGGGGCTAATTTGGCGGAAGGAACGGGGCGAGGCAGCTTTCAAGACAATCGACGGTTCATCAACATTGCCCGAGGCTCACTCACAGAAACTCAGCATTGGTTACGGCGCGCCTATCATCGCAACCTCCTGACACCTGAACAAACAGCCAAACTACACCCTTTAATCACCGCCCTTGCTCCCAAACTCAACGCTTACCGCAACGCCATTACCAAACTCATCCGAACCACTCAATAACGAAGAACAAATAACGAAGAACCAAGAACAAAAAACTCAAAACTCACACGTCATCAGTCGATTGAGAAAATAGTTCGTCATCCGCGAGCCATAGGGCGAATTCCACCAACGTGAGGGATGGCAGCCTTTTGGAGCATTCAAGGAAAAATCTAGTTCATCGCATTTACGCCAGCGATCGCCCTCTGGATTCTGTTCGCTCGCGCCATCGCGCCACCCGAGAGACGCCCCCCATCGCTCGATGAGTCGCACGTTTTCACCAATGGTGGTATCCAGCGTGCCGCCAATTTGCTGATAGATCTGCACTTGGGAGCTAAAGCCAAAGTGGCCGTTGCTATAGGTTGTCCAGAGGCGATCAATAACGGCTAGCTCACCACAAGACAAACTGCGCACCTCGCGCGGGCTCAAGTCTTCGAGGTCAGTCACGCCAGCGATATCGGCAATCATCTTGACCGTTTCTTTATCGGCGGCAAACCATTCCTGATTGATGAGTTGCTGGTGTAGGGTTTCATATCGATAAAGATCACCAACCACCATCAAGCGTTGCTCAAGCTGCTGCATTTGCTGGGGTAACATCGACAGCTTACCCACTTCTTCCCGCAGGGCAGTGAGTTCGCTCATCATTTGCTGAATGGCCGCTAATTCCGGGCTAGAAGCTGAATCATTGGTTTCTGAGGTCGCTTGGGAGGTCGGGTCGGGCTGGATTGGGTTAGTCATGAATATTTGGATGGGTAAATGGAAAAGTGGAGTGAAGTAGGGGAGAGCGGGATTAGAAAAACTTGAGAGTTTCCTAACGCCTTATTACTCCTCACTTCTGCCTACTGACTCGATGGGGATGCTTGATCGGGAATAACCGAAGTCCCATCAGCCAGCCTTAGAATACCGGCAGTGATAATCGTTTCTCCAGGATCTAGCCCACTGATAATCTGGTAGCGGTTATCTTCGATCGCGCCCAACTCAACCGGACGTTGCACGGCGACAAATTCACCCTCGGTTTCTGCCGCCGGTTCCATAACAAAGACAAAGCTTTGCCCCCCAATGCGAGAAATGGCCGTGGTCGGCACCAGCACGCCAGAGTCTTCTGCCCAGATCACGTTGGCGCGGACGAACTGTTCGTCTCGCAGCAAACCGTTGGGGTTGGGAAAACTAGCCTTGGCCAACAGGGACTGAGCCCCGTCATCAACCCGCTCAGAGATAAAGCTGATGCTGCCGACCACCAGTGGCTGTCCCCCCGACTGTGTGCGCAGTTCCACAGGTAAACCAGTCAAAAGTTCGCGGCTGCGCTCTACTGGAATCGACAGGCGCAGTTCCATGGTTTGATTGTTTGTCAGGGTGGTGATGGGGTCGCCAGTGCTGACAAAGTCGCCGACTTTGCGGGGCAGGTCACCGACGACGCCATCGACGGGAGCGACCACCTGATAGTCCGATAAATCTTCGCTCGCAACTTGAGCGTTGGACTCTGCCCGTTGTAGGGCAGCGAGTGCTTCTTCTAAATTGGCGCGGGCCACTTGAATGCGACGTTCGGCAGCCGTTTGTGCCGCGATCGCGGCATCGCGATTGCGAGCGACCTGGTCTAAAGATTGCTGAGCCAGGGCCCCAGCATCCACTAGGGATTGGGTGCGTTCATATTCCGTATCTTGTAGCGTGAGATCGGCAATGGCGCTGTCGCGCTGGGCCTCGGCTTCCAAAATTTCTGCCTGGGCGGCGTTACGGGCCGCGCGGGCGACTTCGATATCCGCCATCGCCCCACCGACCACCGCTTGCGGGCGATTGGGGCTGAGCTGCAAAATCGGGGTACCTGCCGTGACGCGATCGCCCGCTGAGACGAATACCTGAGTAATCC
>CAZLYS010000447.1:0-4733 GCA_964563415.1 uncultured Halomicronema sp. | reverse complement strand
CAGGGTGCCTTTGGTGCCGTCGAGAATGACCGGGGTGCCATTGGCCAAATCCAAGACGCGGGGTTCGGTGCCCGCGATCGCCGGAATGCCCATAGATCGAGCCAAAATAGCCACATGAGAGGTGGTGCCACCCGCCAGGGTACAAAAACCCACGACTCGTTCGCGGTCGAGATTAGCCATATCCGAAGGGGTCAGATCTTCGGCCAGCAGAACAGTATTTTGGGGATATTTTTGCTCAGTTGCCTCGACCCCAGTGAGAATCCGCAACACCCGCATCCCAACATCACGAATATCATTGGCCCGCTCCGCCAGGAGTTCATTGTCGAGTTGGGCGAGCTGGGCAGCCTGAGCGGTGTAGGTTTGCTGCCAGGCAAATGCAGCACTTTTCCCTTTGTTGATGGCACTGGTGGCAATATCCATCAGCTCGGGGTCGTCCAAAATTTCCTGGTGGGCGGCAAAGATCGCCGCCTTACCTGGGTTGCCCTGACCATGCACCTTGGCGCGGATCGATTCGACTTCGAGGGCCGCTTTGGCGATCGCCGCTTCCAACTGGCGGCGCTCTTTCGCGGGGGACTCGCCCACCTCAGCCACCACCAGCCTTTGTTCTTGAATGCGATAGGTATTCCCCACCGCCAGACCAGACGAGGCAGCGACTCCCAAAACGATATTGGGGTCGGTCGATTTGGGTCGGGGGGGCGGGGCTTTCAGATCTGACTGGGCAATACTGGCGGGCGCGGATACTGGGGCGGCTCCCGCTTCACCCAGGCCCGATCGCACCGCCTCGGTCAGTTCCGTTAGCGCTGGCTTCGCATCGGCCCCGATCGCCTCCAGGGTAATCGTGTCGCCATGGGCCACCTGCAATGCCATGATCGCGACCACACTCTTGGCATTGGCCTGCTCGGCCCCGCGCTTAAGCGTCACTTGGGACTGAAACTGCTTCGCCAGATTCACCAGCACCGCCGCCGGACGGGCGTGCAGCCCCAGGGGGTTACCAATCACAATGGGCTCCGAGGTCACCACCTCGCCCTCAGCGTCTTCAGTCGTTTCGCCGCCTTCAACCAAAGCCAGTTCCAGGAAAATATCTTGCCCTGACTCGACTAAGCCGGACTGAGAGACGAACTCGGCGACGCGATCGCTATTGGTCACCACAATCTGGGTCAACAGACTCTTGGCATGGCGGGCTACATAGTCAATGTCAAATTCAATGAGGGGCGTGCCAGTCGTGACGCGGTCGCCCAACTGCACTTTGGGAGTAAACCCTTCACCCCGCAGCTCGACCGTATCCAGGCCAATGTGCATGAGAATCTCAATACCCTCTGCCGTCTTCAGCGTCACCGCATGGAGCGATGGGTGCAGCTGAATGACTTCCCCCTCACAGGGGGCCACGAGTACGGTTGAGGTTGGATCGATCGAGATCCCATCCCCCACCATTTTCTGAGCGAAAACGGGATCAGGAACTGATGCCAACGCGACGATATAACCAGACAGCGGCGCGGTTAGCCGCAGGGTTTTAAGATTTTGTGAAAGAGCTTGAACAACCATAATAAATAGGGAGATCTTAAGCGACAGATGCCAACAACTATCGAGATGCTAGGCGTGCAGCTCCACTGGCGGAAACCATCATGACGACAGGGAATAAGCGCGATCGTGGTGATCGTGCTATCCCCCTCAGTTAGCAACCAGACGTTGCAAAATCTTATATTTCATGGCGGATGGACTCTCATAAAAGTTGATGTTTTCTAACAAAAGCACCGGAAAGTTCATACTTTACGAGAGTATCTGCCCGCCTTACACTCATCTCCTGAGTCGGGTGGACAGGTCAAACTGCCGTAGAGATCCGCCAACCTTCTTAAACAAACGGGCAGTCTAATCCAGGTATGGCGTAGTTCTCGGTTTGAGAAGGCCGCAATAGCGGAGGAGCTTTAGCTCTAACGTCATTCAGGTTAAGACCAAAGCCGGATATTACCCCTCCTGGGCTCATCTGTAGGGGTTTTCAGTGTTCTTGTTTGATGGCCATCCTGGCCGCCCGAAGCGGCTGGCCCGCGCCGTTCAGGTGTCATTTTCTCACCGACTGATGGGAGTGGCAGGCTGGAAGCCTACCCGACAGTGATCGACAAACCTTAAGCCAACGGCATATCGTGATGGCGGAGCCATTCCTTCGGAGTATCGCCATCGGATCCCCAAAAAGCTGGAAGCCATATGACATGAACTTTCTGGAAAACCCCTACAGGATTAGCCGCAGGAGGGGCTGAGGGGTGGGTGGGATTGCCCATTAGCGCGGCTGACGACACGCACCTCACCTTTGGCACCCCCTCCCAGGAGGGAATTGGGGACTCAATAGGCAGGTAAAAGCGTTGCTGACTTCTTATCCCGAACTCGGGTTAACCCTATAGCGCGACTTTGCCGACTTAGGATTACCTCACAGCAGCAAAATGCGGTACTCAATAGCTCCAGAGCAGCCACAGCGAGGATACTGCCGAACATCAGACACATCAACCCAATATTTCAGAGCGTCTGGTATCATTGAATCCGGCTTGCCCGCACGACTTGTCCAGCGGCTTAAGCATGCAACCAGAGAGAGCAAATTAAGCTTCAGGAGCCGGAATCGTGATATCGACGTTCGTCACTGTTTGATCAGGGGTTAAGGTTGAGAGTGCTGGGTCAATGTCAGCTGAGTTACCCACCACTAAGATCACGAGATCCTCGGGTTTCAGATGCTGTTGAGCAGCCACTTGCACGGCCTCAGCGGTAGTATTAGCCACCGCTTCACGAAACTGAAAGACAAAATCCTGAGGATAGCCATAGTACTCGTAGCGGACTAATCGCGAGAGGCTTTGCTCTGGACTCTGGAAGTTGAACACAAAACTATTCAGCACTGAATCCTGAGCTCGCTTGAGTTCTTCATCGGAAACGGGAACCTGACGAATGGCATCAATTTCTTGCTCAACCGATTCGATGAAAGGCACCGTCGTATCCGAGCTGGTTTGGCCACCACCAATAAAAATGCCGTCATAGTCATAGCGAGCCGCCCAAAAGGCGTAGACCACGTAGGCCAAACCCTGACGGGAGCGTACTTCATTGAATAGGCGACCGCCGAAACCGTTGAGCACTTCGTTCATCACGGCCATGTCGGCATAGTCAGGGGCATTACGTTGACCTGCGATATGCCCAATTTGCACATAGCTTTGAGAAAGCTGGGGCTGATCGACAAAAAACACACCCGCTTGAGCTTGTTCTGCTGTGGGCACTGACGGCAATGTCGGTGCGTCAGATGCGGCCTGCCAATCGCTGAATTGTTCAGCAATCAGTCCCTTCATGAGCTCTGGGTCAAAATCACCGGCGATCGCCAGAATCGTCTGATCGGGCTGAACTGACGCCTGATAGAAAGCTTGGATATCTTCCCGCGCAATATTGTCGAGGGTACTGTACTCGTAAGTGCGCGCATAAGGACTACTAGCGCCGTAAACCAACTTGCGAAATTCGCGGGAGGCAATGTCATCAGGATTATCGTTACGCCGCTGAATCGCCCCGCGATACTGATTTTTGACGAAATCGATGCGCTCAGGGGCAAAAGCTGGCCGCTGCACCACGTCAGCAAAAATTGTAAAAACGTCGGTTAAATCTTCGGTCAGGGTATTGAACGTCGCTGCCCCAGAGTCTACATCTACCGATGTTTCCACCGCAGCGGCTCGCTGTTCTAACGCCAGATTGAGGGCATCAGCTGGGTAGGTGGTTGTGCCACCGAGGCGCATGGCATCGCCCATGATTTCTCCCAGCCCTGTTTGTGCATTGGGCACCAATCGCTCACCGGTCCGAAAAGTCGCACTGCCAGCCACCAAGGGCAGTTCGTGGTCTTCCATCAGATACACCACTAAGCCATTGGACAGCTCGTAGCGTTCAAAATCAGGAATCTGGATATCCCGCAGTTCCGGAAATTCGAGCTCGGTGTAATGACGAGCCGTGACTGCGGATGCCGGAGCAGGCGACCATCCCAATGCCAGCACAGTGGCGAGGCTAATGACGCCTAACAACAGCGGTAGCCAGCGAAAACGGCGAGCAGAAATAAAGGAGAAAGACCCACGCATAGCGGCATTCACAGTGACAAGTGGACAGTAAAAAGGGAGGGAGAAAGGGCGATCGCTTAGGATTCGTCAGCGGTTAGTAATTTACCAGCCGTGCGATTTTCGGACTGGAAGGTAACCTGAGCCACCCGCTGAATATCCTCAGCAGTGATCGCTTCAATTTCCTGTAGCTCAGTAAAGATGTTGCGCCAAGAGCCGGTTTTAGCCTGATACTCCGCCAGTAAAGCCGCCATCCCCGAGTTGGAATCAAGCTGACGGAGCAGCCCTGCCCGCGCCTGGGTTTTGACACGATCCAGTTCTTCATCGGAGACAAGTTCAGTTTTGAGACGATCGAGCTGCTGATGTATCTCATCCGCAATTTGGTCGGTTTCAACACCCGGAGCCGTAATGCCATAGAGAATCAGCATATTGGGATACTTATCACCCGGAAAACCGCTAAATCCGCCAATGTCGAGGGCGATTTGCTGATCTTCAACGAGTTCCTTATAGATGCGGGAGGTACGACCGCGAATGAGGATCCCTTCGATCATGCCGTAGATAGCGTGATCAGGATCGGTCAGACTGGGGCGGTGATAGCCCTCCAAGTACCAGGGCTCGGTGGGTAGCTCTAGCGTGAAGGATTTGGGCACAGTTTGAGGCGGCTCCTCAATG
>CAZLYS010000446.1:0-4737 GCA_964563415.1 uncultured Halomicronema sp. | reverse complement strand
GCGTGGTTTTAATTGGGGTTGCTGGCGACTCTGGATGTGGTAAGTCCACTTTTTTGAGGCGACTTGCTGACCTGTTTGGTGAGGAATTCATCACCGTCATCTGTTTGGATGATTATCACAGTCTTGATCGAAAACAGCGCAAAGCGGCTGGCGTTACAGCTTTGAATCCTGAAGCCAATAACTTTGATTTGATGTATGAGCAAATCAAGGCACTGAAAGAAGGCAACTCGATTGACAAGCCAATTTATAACCATGAAACAGGTGAGATTGATCCACCTGAACGGATTGACCCGAATCACATTGTGGTGATTGAGGGGTTACACCCCATGTATGACGAGCGGGTGCGCTCTTTGATTGATTTCAGTGTCTATCTCGACATTCATGATGATGTCAAGATTGCTTGGAAGATTAAGCGAGACATGGCCGAGCGCGGCCATACTTACGAAGATGTCTTGGCTTCTATCAATGCTCGCCGTCCTGACTTTGAGGCTTACATTGACGTCCAGAAGCAGTATGCAGATGTCGTGATTCAGATTCTGCCGACAAAACTACTGCCTGACGATGAAGAGAAGAAGATTCTCCGAGTCCGTCTACTTCAGAAAGAAGGCATCGAAGGGTTCGATCCGGTTTATCTCTTTGACGAAGGCTCTACCATCGACTGGATTCCCTGTGGCCGTAAATTGACTTGCTCCTTCCCAGGTATCCGTATGCATTACGGTCCTGATAGCTACTACGGTAATGAAGTTTCGGTTTTGGAAATCGACGGGCAGTTCGAGCGTTTGGAAGAACTCATCTATGTCGAGAGCCACCTCAGCAACACCTCCACCAAATACTATGGTGAAATGACTGAGTTGCTGCTGAAGCATCGTGAGTATCCTGGTTCCAACAACGGCAGTGGACTCTTCCAGGTGCTGGTCGGGCTCAAGATGCGTGAGAGTTATGAAAAGATTGTCGCGAAGACTCCACAAGCAGTGGGCTAAGCGTCTGACTTGATAGCGATCGCGTTAGTTAAATATGAGAAAGGGGCAATGGGGTTAACTCATTGCCCCTTTTGATTGGATACATAGCTTGCAATCGATTGGTCATCTACTCCTAGGCGATGACTCGCTCAAGTTCTTCCTATGCATATTCATATTCAGCCGGTAAGACCCTCACCGTGCCGGACAGCATGAGTTTTTGGGCAGCGACTTGACAGTTAGTTAGGGTGACTTCGGAGCCAAGGTCAATCTCAAAGCCATGCAGATCACAGAGCGGCCTGCCAGTTGCTGTCGGTGTTGTTGATCCGTCAGTCAGCCAGTGAGGATTATCAAGGCAGAGACGGTGTCCGTCGCGAACTGAAAGTTGGGTGCTGATGGCGATCGCAGGCGAGTCATCTAACTTGGGTTGCAACCGCAAAATAATTTGGTCAGCATCAATCGCGGCGTGAGCTTGAT
Source organism: uncultured Halomicronema sp. (assembly GCA_964563415.1). Classification (GTDB taxonomy): domain Bacteria; phylum Cyanobacteriota; class Cyanobacteriia; order Phormidesmidales; family Phormidesmidaceae; genus Halomicronema. The sequence continues at coordinate 3,304 of CAZLYS010000446.1, read as the reverse complement.
AGTGGGAGTGCACTGTGCGCTCAGGCAGGTTGTCCAGGGTATTTTGCAGCAGCATGGCCTCTGGCTGCGACTTGGCGAGTAACTGCAAGAAGTCATAGAGCCCTTCACCTAGTAGAGGGGATTGTAGGGATTCATTGAAGTCAGACTCGGTTAATTCGACCTGCCCGCTAATGGGAAAGGGAGCCTGTAAACGCAAAGGTTTGCGCCGTATAACTTGACCGAGATTGACCTGGATGGCGCGAGCCGTTGCTGTCGCTTGACTCAAATGAATGCCCTGGTAAATGGCTTTTTGGGCGGACAAATAAATTTCGGGAATATGGCCAGACAAGATTTCGCGATCGCGTCCCTGAATTTGAAACTGCAAATCTTCAACGTGCTCTAGTTGCGTCGATAGCCATAACCGAATTGCCGGGGGTAAAACGCGGCTAATAATTCTGCTGCCACGAGGTTGGGCTGAAGAGACTTCCTCCACTGCGATGACTCCTTTCAATCTCACGCTGCCTACCTTCGCCATTCAAGCATGTTGTGGAAAAAGCTGCTGCAGACATGCTTTACCGGTGCTAAAAACTAATGGAGATCAAAAAATCCTGAATTCGTGACATTTGCTTGGCCGTGATCTCGCCTTGTCTGGATTCCCTGACATTGCGATCCCCGAAAGTCCTTTATTTTCATGGAAAGTCCTTCAGTAAAGGATTTCCAGGGTTGATCCCAACAGGGATGATCTGTCATAGTGTCACCAGATTGCGATCCCGATATCGTAAATCTGATCCCCGCTGAATATTGGCGGCAATGTTAGCGGCTGTTCTGCAAATTTAGGAGGAGTGAATCTTATGTCCGAATCCATTCCATCGCTTGGGGAAATGACCCTCAGACAGCTCCGTAAGGTGGCCAGCGAGCATGAAGTTTCTCGCTATAGCCGGATGCGCAAGTCTGAATTGATTGAGGCCATTATGGCGGCGCAGACTCGTCGTACTGCTTCTGTGCCAGCGCCAGCGGCGGCAGTAGAGGGGCAAACCGAGGTCGAGGCTTCCAAGTTTGTGCCGTCTACTGAGCCGATTCCTGCTGAGGCTTTGGCGTCGGTGGATGAGGGATTGCCTGATTTGCCTAGTGGCTATGGTGAAAGCCGTATTGTGCTGATGCCTCGTGACCCTCAATGGGCCTACGCTTATTGGGATATCCCCAATAGTCATAAGGAAGAGCTCCGTCGCCAAGGCGGCGCACGTTTGGCATTGCGCTTTTACGATGTCACTGATATTGATGTCAGCTACCAAGCCCCCCATAGTCTGCAGCAGTACGAATGCGACGAGATGGCGCGGGAATGGTACTTGCCGATTCCGGTGAGCGATCGCGACTATGCGATCGAAATTGGCTACCTCTGTAACGATGGGCGCTGGTTGCTGCTGGCGCGCTCAGCACCGGTTCACATTCCCCCGGTTTATCCCTCCGATTGGATTGAGGATCACTTCGCAACTGTAGGTTGGGATCAAGATTTGCGCGGTGGTCAGATTGCCACCTTGACTCATCCCAGCAAGCGCGTTGAGACCGGCGCTGGTAACCAAATCTATGACGAAATCTTTGGCATGGCCGAGTCTGCTGAAGCTCAGCGGGTAGCCGGTTCTCTATTCGGTTCGATGCAGCATGTGCCGGGTTCGATGATGAGCTCGTACGTGCTCCCCACCAGTTCCTACGTGCTGGCTTCAGGCATGGGCATGTGGGGTGGCGAAGTACCTACCACTGCACTCCCCACAACGTCTGGTATCGGCCTGAATATGTCTGGGCTGAATATGTCGGGAGTAGGCTTCTCCGCGTCGGCACCGCCAATTCGTCCTCGCCAGTTCTGGCTGGTGGCTGATGCTGAACTGATTGTGTATGGTGCGACTGAACCTGATGCGACAGTGACTATCGGCGGCAAACCGATCAAACTGAATCCTGACGGCACGTTCCGTTTCCAGATGTCATTCCAGGATGGCATGATCGACTACCCGATCTTTGCGGTGGCCGCCGATGGTGAGCAGAATCGTGCGATCCACATGAAGTTCAACCGTGAGACGCCCTACCGTCGGACCAATACTAAGGAAGATGCCGTCCAAGAATGGATGAGCTAAGCCTCTAATTGAGACTGATTCAGCATCATTAGCAAAAAATTGAGAGCGTTGCTTCAGCGACGCTCTTTTTTTATGGCTAAATCGTCCTGTTATCGTGAAGATATGGAAAATCAAGACATTACAACGCATTTACAGCAGCGGTTTGCTGGGGCCGTGCAATATAATCCGCCTGATGCCTGGCAAGTAGAGACTCCTGACTTTCGCCTGCTAGTACTACTGTCAACTGATCAGAGTTGGTTGCGGCTACTGATTCCCATTGTGCCTGGTGAAGTCGCACAACCTTATTTCAGTCAAATTCTAGAGGCTAATTTTGACCTGACTCAGGAAGTCCGCTATGCCCTGCATCAAAATGTGCTGTGGGGTGTCTTCCAATACGAACTAGCCAGCCTGGCGACGGTGCGATTTGAAGCAGCCATCAGTCGTTTGCTGGGGATGAAACAAGAAGGCATCGATCCTTTCTTTAACGTCTTGGTAGAGCAGCAAATTCGGCAAATCATTGCGGCAGCAAAGCAACAAGGACAGTCTTTAGCAGAGACCATGCAAACGCTTGATCGCCTCTATAGTGAAGGCATCATGGGGAACTTGGATGACAGTAGTGCCGATCAAGCGCAGGTGTTAACGGCTTGGCAGCGGCAGCTAGAGCGGTTATGGGATGAGGAGGGCTAATGGATATTGATGTTGTGTGCGATCGCATCCGCCAAGATTATGCAAGCTTTCCTGCCGATCAGAGTTACGACTTTTATGCTGAGGACGTTTATTTTCGCGATCCGATGAATGAGTTCACCGGGGTTGACCAATATCGAGAGATGATTGGCTTTATCGCTCGCTGGTTTCAGCAGCCACAGTTAGTCCTGCATCGGCTAGAAAAAACTGACAACCAGACCTTTGAAACTCATTGGACCCTGAGCTGGATCACCCCGCTGCCTTGGCGGCCAACCGTGTCCGTGCCGGGTTGGACAGAATATCGTCTCAACGAAAATGGCCAAGTCTGCTCCCACATCGACTACTGGCATTGCTCTCGCTTAGCGGTATTAGGGCAGGTATTTGGCTTAGGGAATCCCCGGCCCAACCAGGAAACTGTGTGACGACATCCTTGGTGGCATTTAGGATTTTATCGGTAATGAATCTGGGAGACGTTAAGTTTCGCGGCTACCTTGCAGGGGGTACTTTGGGATGGTTTATCCAGGTCTCTGTATCGA
>CAZLYS010000445.1:0-4743 GCA_964563415.1 uncultured Halomicronema sp. | reverse complement strand
ATCGCGGAGCAAGTGCCCTCAGTCGTCGGGGTCGCGCCAGAATACAGCACCCGCAATCTTGTGACCTTTCGCAATCGCAATACCAACACCAGTGTGGTCGGCACCAACGAACAGTTTCTGCAAGTTCGTAGTTTTGATATGGCTCAAGGTCGCTTTGTTGCTGAGCTTGATCTCAATCGTCGTAGCCAGGTCGCCGTGTTGGGTTCGACTCTGGCGGAGCGACTATTTGACGAAACACTGCCGATTGGCCAGTTCATTCGGATCAACGGTACCAGTTTTGAAGTGGTTGGCGTGATGGCGCAGAAGGGTTCAAACCTCGGGTTAGATTATGATGACGCCGTGATTCTGCCGATTACCACCCAGGCCAGTCGTTTAGTCGGGCAGCGGCAGTCTCCCTATGGCATTGAGGTATCGTTCATCTCTGTCTCGACGGCCGATCGCGAGAGCATGAGTACCGCTGAGTTTCAAATTACGAATCTGCTGCGACTTCGTCACAACATTCGCGGTGAAGATGACTTCTTTATCCAGAGTCAAGACACCTTATTAAGCATTGCCGAAACGATTACTGGGGCTCTGACCGTCATGCTGGCGGCGATCGCTGGCATTTCCCTCCTGGTCGGCGGCATTGGCATCATGAATATCATGCTAGTCTCTGTCCGGGAGCGCACCCAAGAGATTGGCTTACGTAAGGCAATCGGGGCGTTGCAACAAGATATTTTGACCCAGTTTTTGATTGAGGCCATCATTTTATCCATCGCTGGCGGCTTAGTCGGTACTAGCTTAGGCATCAGTGGCATCGTCTTGATTGGGGCATTGACACCGTTTGAAGCCGGCGTGTCAGGGGTGGCGATCGCGATCGCAGTGGGAGTCTCTGGTGGCATTGGCTTATTTTTTGGCGTCTTCCCTGCCCGGCAGGCCGCTAAGCTAGACCCGATTGTGGCTTTGCGCAGTGCCTGAGTCGTAAGTTAGCTGGATGTGAGACTAGCGAAGACTCTCTGGTCAGTTCGTACCTTTGAACCGGCCAATCGAGTGAGCCATGCCCACCCGATTCAGCTAATGATTACGCTGCACTAAACTCACATAGATCTCCTCGCGTTCCACTTTCAGAGTGTCAACTCACTCCGGCTCCCTCACTTTGAACCAAGACGGGTGCTTGGTAAGCACTGGGTTTATCTCCCACGGTGGCGCCACCGTTGATCATGCCCTGCAGACTCGGCTCAAAAAAGGTGTAGGGGAAGCGAGATTCTGGACGGCTGACGGTTTCCAGTCTTTCCAGCAACGCGAGAGGAATCTCAAAGTCCAAAGCGCCGAGATTGTCTTGCAACTGATGCAACTTGGTAGCACCGATAATCACCGAAGCTACTGCCGGTCGATTCGCCACCCAATTTAGCGCCACCTGCGCCATCGAGCGATCCAGTTCCTTGGCTACTTGCTCTAACTCTGCCACAATCGCCCAGTTCCGTTCCGTAAACTTGTTGAAAGCTGGGTTGCCACTATTGGCTAGCATCGCCAGTCGACCTTCCCCTTCGCCCCCTTGCTCTGAGGGCCGATACTTGCCCGATAGCAATCCGCTGGCTAACGGCGACCAGACCATAATGCTGGGGCCAAGGTGTTTCGCCAGCGAACTGTACTCAAATTCGATATTGCGTTCCGCTAGGGAATATTCCAACTGCACAGTGCTGATGGGTTCCCAATGACGTTCTTGGGCTAGGGTTTGAGCCTGGGCCACGTACCAGGCCGGGGCATCCGACAGAGCGATATAACGCACCTTGCCCGATCTCACTAGGTCATCCAGAGTGCGCATCACCTCGGCAGCTGGAGTCACCTGATCCCAGGTGTGTAGCATGTAGAGGTCGATATAGTCAGTGCCTAGACGCTCTAACGACCCTTCCACCGCCCGTAGAATATTTTTGCGGCCATTGCCCCCGGCGTTGGGGTTGCCCGGTTCCGCGTTATAGCTAAATTTGGTGGTGATGATGACGCGATCGCGGCTGCCGCTCTCTTTTACAAATTTGCCGAGCATGCGCTCGCTGTTGCCATTGGTATAGAGGTCTGCCGTGTCAATAAAGTTGCCCCCCGCCTCTAAATAGGTGTCAAAAAGCTGGCGGGCATTGGCCTCATCGGCACCCCAGCCCCAATCATCGCCAAAGGTCATAGTGCCGAGGGCCAAACGGCTCACTTTCAATCCGGTGTTGCCTAGGGTGTAGTAATCCATCGGTATTCCTTACTGTGAATCAACTAAAAATCAACTCAACGTAGCTAAACCATGTGGAGCAGGTGAAACCTCTCAAGTGCATTCCACTTTTGTGTTGCTAATCCCGTTCGCGGGCAAGATGCCCGCACTAAACGCATCGATTGATTTGCAAGCTTGAAATACTTCTAACCTCTCCTCATCTGCTTTGCCATTAGCAAACTCAATTGTTTGTTGAACTGCCGTCATCGAGGCCAAAGGCCACGCTGAAAACAATCGGGTCGTAATACTCACGAAATAGCTGAATTTGGCCGTCTACAACCTGAAACAATCCGCCATACTGCTGTTCATAGAGCTGCCCAGTGGGCAGGATATCGACGACACCGCGCCACTCCGCAAACACCATAGTCGGATCGGCCATCGGATAAAACACCAGTTCGTCAGTGAAGTTGGCATTGCCGCTGATCTCAGGCCAAGCCGCGTAATGTTGAATGAGGTTTTCGCGTCCTTCTACCCGGTTGGGAAAGCCTGCCGGTGAGAAGGGCATATCCTGTACGGCATCTTCAGCCCAGACCGCCGCCAAGGCCTCCATGTCTTTTGTTTCTAAGCTGGTGAGAAAATTTCTGACCGCCTGCTCGGTTTGTTGCTGTTGCAAATAGCCTACCGACTTAGTGGCCGCTCTTTCAGCTGCCAGTGTAACCAGCGCGCGATCGCCCACCTCATCCACTAAGTTGAGGGTCATGTGAGTGATTTGCCACCGGCTTGCCACTTTCACAAACCGGTACTCATATTGACCCGTGACTTGCCAAAAGTCGGCCTCTAGATGATGGTCAGCGACGACATCGGCCGTTGCCGTCGCCAGGTTACCGGCTAGCGCGACTTGGACGTTGGCAATATCGTGATAGGTCTGATCGAAGCCCGGCAGCACACTGGCCCAAGCCGTCATTAAGCCCTCTGGTGTGTAGGTTTGCACATCGCCGCCCCAGAGAGAAGTGTAATCGACCTGAATCTCGTCTGCATAAAGCGCTTCGATACTGACAAAATCTCCCTGGTCTGCAAAGGTGGCGACGCTATTGATGATGACGGCGATCGCGGCCTCATCCACCGCCTGGGAAGATGACGGCGCTGCTGAATTTTGCGCTAACGGGATTGATGGGGCGCTGTGAACCATTGCCGGTAAAGCAGTCGTGGCAAGGGCCACTGCCAATGCGCCAGTAAACAGAGGTTTCATCACAAACTCCTAAAAAAAGTGGATTAGGGTATGGGGTCAAGCGAGCTGACCACCGGTTACATCCAGATCCATGCCATTGATGGCAGTGGCTTCCGCTGATGCGAGAAACATGACCGCCCGAGCCATTTCGTCGGTCGTCATGATGCGGGGCGTGACAAAGTTGGGGGCCATTTGCTCATAGGTCAACCCCTGATATTCAAAGGAGCGCCGCAGCATGGGGGTATCCACTGCCAGCGGCGAAATGGAATTAATCCGAATGTTGTGCTTAGCATTGGCGGTTGCAGCGGCTTTCGTTAAGCCAATCACGCCGTGTTTGCTGGCGTTGTAGTGGGGGGTGTTGGCAAACCCGCGATGGCCTGCCACGGAGGCCATGTTGATGATGATGCCGCTGCCTTGCTCAATCATCACGGGTAGCTCATAACGCATGGCATAGAACACCCCATCCAGATTCGTGGCCATCATGTCGCGATAGTTGTCGAGATCCATCTCCTGAATCTCGACCGGCGTCATAAAAATACCGGCATTGTTAAAGGCAATATCCAAGCGGCCATGTTGATCGAGGGTGGCCTGCACCAGTTGCTCCACCTGCTGCGGGTCACGCACATCGGATTGGATGTAGGTGGCGTCTCCGCCCAAATCGCGAATTTGGCTTTCCACCTGTTGCCCTAGTTGGGCACGGCGACCATTAAAGACGACCTTAGCGCCCTGGTTAGCGAAGGCTTTCGCCGTGGTCTCGCCAATGCCGGAAGTCGCTCCCGTAATCAACACCACCTGGTCAGCAAATCGACCAGCGGGATTGGCGGCGCTGGTTTCGGGAGCAGGTGGATTCAGCGTATTCGCATCAGCCTGATCGACGGAGACAGCGGTCGCGAGTCCGGCAGCGGCTAGGGAACCGGTCACTAAGACATTACGGCGATTAATCATTGACATGGTTATATGCGGTTGAAAAAACGATGCTCAATAGAGCGCAGTGAAGCAAATATCAAGCAATCCTGAACTGGCGCAGAGTTATCTCTTGCAGGTCTCTCCCTCATCCTGGGAAGGCCAGATGCCAGGCCCATCAAACTGGGAGCTGTCAGGAGACGATGCGTCTATCCTTAAAATCCTCAAGACTCTACGGTTGAGAGGGATACGCAGGCTAGGAAGATATTGCTATCTGGCTAACATAATTGCCGGGCGTGGCTCCGACCTGACGTTTGAAGTGGTAGCCAAAATGGCTTTGATCATAGAAACCCGTCATGGTCGCGACCGTTGCGATGGGGAGTCCCTGAGCCAGCAGCCGTCGGGCTTGGGCAATGCGCAATTGAGTTTGGTAAACACT
>CAZLYS010000444.1:0-4750 GCA_964563415.1 uncultured Halomicronema sp. | reverse complement strand
CGTCTTAGTAGGGGGGCGGCTGGAATGGTTGCCCTACTTGCTGTTAGGTCTGTTGATCATTGCCATTGTGGAAGGTTGGCTGGTGGCCTTGCAGCGACGATATTTGCGATCGCTCCGCATCAAACTAGCAGTGGGCATGACCAGCCGTTTTGTCTGGCATGTGTTGCGACTTCCAGTCGGTTTTTACGCCCAGCGCTTTGCCGGAGAAATCGCCAGCCGCATTCGCCTCAATGATGAAGTGGCGGCCGTGCTCTCTGGTCGCCTGACCACAACGGTGATTAGCTTTGTGCTGGTGCTGTTTTATGCTCTGGCCATGGCCCAGTACGACCTGCTGCTCACTGCGATCGTGGTGGGGTTTGCCATTATCAATGTAGGGGTGTTGCAGTGGATTGGTCGCCAGCGCACAGATGCCAACCTGCGCTTGTCTCAAGAACAGGGCAAAGCCGCCGGGGTGGCGATCGCGGGCCTGCAAAACATGGAAACCATCAAAGCCTCTGGTCTAGAATCGGACTTCTTTGCGCGCTGGGCAGGCTATTACACCAAATCCATCAACGCCCAGCAAGAGCTGGGACTGTCAAACCAAATTCTGGGCATTTTGCCCTCGCTGTTGTCGGCCCTGACGAATCTGGCGTTGCTAGTGGTGGGTGGCTGGCGCGTGATCAATGGCGAACTCAGCATCGGCATGCTCGTGGCCTTCCAACTGTTGATGGTCAGTTTCCAGCGCCCGGTCAATCGCCTGGTCAGTTTTGCCAGCACCCTGCAAACCCTACAGGGCAACCTCAAACGTCTGGATGATGTCTTGGCCAATGATGTGGATGGACAGTTACAGGTAAACGCCCAAAATCTGCCAGGGGCGAGGCATTTTCGGGACAACATTTCGTCTGATTCAGTCCCTAACAACGAAAATGCCTCGCCCCTACCAATCCATCACATCTCTCACCGCCTCACTGGCTCCATTACCCTCCGTGACCTTGCCTTTGGCTATCACCCCCTCGAAGCCCCGCTTATCGATCACCTCAATCTCGATATTCAACCTGGTCAGCGAGTGGCCTTTGTCGGTGGCAGCGGCTCAGGCAAATCGACGTTAGCGAAACTCATTGCGGGATTGTACGAACCGCGATCGGGCGACATTTGTTTTGATGGTGTACCCCGTCAAAATATCCCTCGTGCCGTGCTCACGAACTCCATCGCCGTGGTCGAGCAAGATATCCTGATTTTTGAAGGCACCATTCGCGACAATTTAACCCTCTGGGATACCACCATTCCCGATGGGGATTTGCGGAAAGCTGCAGAGGATGCCGCCATCATGGACGTCATTCTGGCCCAACCCTATGGCTTTGACGCTCAGCTGTTAGAAGGCGCTTCAAACCTCAGCGGTGGCCAGCGTCAACGCCTCGAAATGGCTCGCGCCCTCGTTGGCAACCCCTCAATTCTGATTCTCGATGAGGCCACCAGCGCCCTCGACACCGAGACCGAAAAAATCCTTGACCAAAACCTGCGCCGTCGCGGTTGCACCTGCATCATCGTCGCTCACCGCCTCAGTACCATCCGCGATTGCGATGAAATCTTGGTGCTCGATCGCGGCAAAGTTGTCCAGCGCGGTACCCACGAAAGCCTCTGGGAAGAAGGCGGCCACTACGCCCGGCTAATCAAAAGCGAATCTGGTTGAAACTCTCACCGCCCGTACGGGCGAGGCATTCTCGATATAACGTTTTGGGCATCACCGATAGGTCACTTCGAGAATGCCTCGCCCCTGTTCCCCATTCTCCCCTGCAATCGAAACCCCGCAATTTACCTCCTCTCTCCTCCCACCCATGATCGCCACCATCACCGAACCTCGTACCATTACCGCCAACGAACCGTTGCTGCTCACCGATCCTTCGCAACTCTGGCAGCTCAAATCTGGCAAAATGGCGGTTTTCGTGGTTGCCTTCACGGATCACGAGCCCACCGGTACTCGACGATATCTCTTTACGGTGGAAGCCGGAGAGGCCCTCTTTAGCGCGACCATCTGCCCCATCACCACCTTGGGATTCTTGGCCGTCGCCATAGAACCCTCTGAAGTGGTCGCCCTGCCCCTCAGCGAAGCCGACGACACAATCGTGCCCCTCGATCGCCTTAAACAGTTGGTCGACCCTTGGGTTCACCATTTGGGTGAGGTCGACGGCATGCCGGTGACGTCTCGCCGAGGGACTGTCCCTGACATCCATTACCTTTCACTGACTACAGGACAGATCTGCCGTCCCCCCGAGGGCGAGGTTTCCTGGGTACGCATGCAACAAGGCAAAGCAGCTTGGATGGGGCATCCGTCGTTTCCATTAGAGGCTGAGCTCGGTTGCTTTCCGCTGGGCCACTGCATGTTTATGCAGGCCCAAGACCATATTGAGTTTTTCATTCGTCCTACGGCAGAAGTCAAAAACCGCAAAATCATTATTCGCGGCGTCAAACAGCTTCACGTCTACTTCTTCACCCTGGTGAGGCAAATTGAAGCGCGCAGTCAGCGGTTGAGTCTAAGGCGATTTCAGCAACGCCAACAGCTCAATCAGGATGTGACCCAAAAAGTGGTGCGCACCCTGTCGGGGGTCCTAGAACAGGATGACTTTCAGGAAATTGATTCCCCTCTACTTGCCGCCGCAGGGGCGGTGGGCCAAGCTCTGGGCGTCACCATTGAACCACCCGCCCCGTCTGAAAATACCGCTCGCACCAAGGAACCGCTGGAAGCGATCGCCCGTGCCTCTCAACTCCGGTTACGGCGGGTGCTGCTGCGCGGTCAATGGTGGCAGCAAGATAGCGGCCCTCTAGTCGCCTATACGAGAGACGATCGCCATCCCGTCGCGCTGTTGCCCACAAGCGGCGATCAATACGAACTGTTTAACCCCGTGGCGTTGAATGACGGCTCGGCTCCCGCGCGCACGCCCATCACCCAAGCCGTAGCCAACGCCCTCGAACCGGTGGCGTTTGTTTTTTATCGACCGCTCCCCACAATGGGCCTGAATGCCCTATCGTTGCTGAGATTCACGTTTCGCGGGCAAGGGCGAGACTGGCTCGCCATTTTGCTGACGGGGATCGCGGCCACGCTAATTGGCATGTTGGTGCCCCAAGCGACCGCCGCGTTGGTGGATACTGTAGTGCCCTACGGCGATCGCGCCCTGCTCGTACAAATTGGGTTGGGCTTGTTGGCCGCCGCCTTTGGAGCCTCGTGCTTTCGGCTGGCACAGGCGATCGCCACCATGCGAGTGGAAACCGGCTCCGACGCTCACCTACAAGCCGCCGTGTGGGATCGTCTGCTGAAACTCCGCACCTCCTTTTATCGCGATTACGCCACTGGCGACCTCAATTCCCGTGTCTCCAGCATTACCGCCATTCGTCGTAAGCTCAGCGGGTCGGCGTTGCAAGGCATCTTTTCCGGCGTCTTCTCACTGCTCAATCTCGGACTGCTCTTTTACTACAGTCCGCCGTTAGCGATCGTGGCGCTGTTAGTCGCCCTAGTGATTATGGCCGTGACCGTCGCCTCAGGCCTAGTGCTCGTGCGCAAGTACAAGCCCCTGCTAGAGATTCAAGGCAAGCTGTATGGCCTCGTCGTGCAGTTAATTAACGGCGTTTCTAAACTGCGCATCGCCGGTGCCGAAGAACGGGCCTTTGCTGCCTGGGGGCAGCGCTATGGTCAACAGTTACGGCTCACCCTCAGCACCCAACAGTTAGAAGATGCGGTGGATGTGTTTAACCGCATTCTGCCCATTTTTACCACCCTGCTTTTGTTCTGGCTCGCCAGCCATTTTATCGACAACACGAGCGGCGACGGACTTTCCACCGGCACCTTTCTGGCCTTTTCCGTCGCGTTCGGCACCTTCATTTCCGGGGCGACCAGCCTCAGCAATACCCTCGTCGATCTGCTGGATGTAGTGCCCCTCTGGCAGCGTGCTCAACCCATTCTGCAAGCTGAACCAGAGGTCAACCTCACCAAAGCGGACCCCGGTCAACTCTCTGGAGCCTTGAAAGTCGATCGCGTTAGCTTCCGCTACAAACCTGACGGCCCATTGATTCTGGATGACGTGAGCCTTGAGGCCAAGCCGGGTGAATTCATCGCTCTGGTTGGCCCCTCAGGTTCTGGCAAGTCTACTGCTATGCGTCTGCTGTTGGGGTTTGACACGGCTGAAAAGGGCAATGTCTACTACGACGGACAGGACCTATCGGGTCTAGATGTCGTCGCCGTGCGGCGGCAGTTTGGGGTGGTGTTGCAAACTAGCCGTCTCAGTGCCGGCTCGATGTTTGAGAATCTGGCAGGCGGTGCCCTCATCACCCTAGAAGATGCCTGGGATGCCGCTGCCAAGGCTGGCCTTGCCGATGACCTGAAAGCCATGCCCATGCAGATGCACACTGTCGTCAGCGAAGGGGGCACCAACCTCTCTGGCGGACAACGCCAGCGCTTACTCATTGCGCGCGCCTTAGCTGTGAAACCCAAAATCATGCTGATGGATGAGGCCACCAGTGCTTTAGACAACCGCACGCAAAAAATTGTGACGGATAGCCTCGATCGCCTCAACGTCACTCGGGTGGTGATTGCCCACCGCTTGAGTACGATTCGCAATGCTGATCGCATCTATGTGATTGAGGCCGGTCGCGTTGTGCAACAAGGCAACTTCGAGGAGCTAGCGGCTGAAGGCGGCCTCTTTGGTCAACTCATCAAACGCCAGATGACTTAAATATTCAGTCACAGCTATCAGCAGTTGAGGCAATCAATTCGCCTTCT
>CAZLYS010000443.1:0-4755 GCA_964563415.1 uncultured Halomicronema sp. | reverse complement strand
AGAATAATGAAGTCATTCTCTCGAAGATTTTCGATTGGTTTGGCCAAGACTGGGTACCTGGATTCGCCCCCGAGGAGGGGTTTGCCGGGACTGAAAATGAAAGAGCTGTCTTGAACTTTATCAGCGGATATCTCGACGAAGAGGCGCGCGCTTATCTACAGGCAGGCGACTATACCGTCACTTATGCCAACTACGACTGGTCTTTGAACCAGCAAGCAGAATAGTCGTTAACCCATGACCCTGAGTCGAAACCACGTCCAGCTTGGGACCTGTAACTTTTTTAGGGGAAATCATCGTTCTGGATGTGGCCAAGGTTTATGAGCGACTGTTGTCTGTTGTTTTTTATCCGTTATCCCCAACCGGGATGCACAAAAACGCGATTGATATCAGCCCTGGGAGCAGAGGGTGCAGCACAGCTTCAAAAGGCAATGGCTGAGTACTTGCTGGGCAACCTGCGCCACTCAAGATGGCAAATGCGGGTGTATTTCACCGGCGCGCTGCCCACTCAAATGCAAGCCTGGCTGGGGAATGATTTTGTCTACTGTGCTCAGGCTGATGGAGACTTGGGCATGCGCCTATGGCAGGCCTTTGAGCAAGAATTTTCCACCGGCACCCAGCGCATTGTAGTCGTTGGTGCAGATTGTCCTAGTTTGAATGAGCAACACATCTGCCAAGCTTTTCACCAGCTAGCCAGTAAGGACGTTGTACTGGGGCCAGCACAAGATGGCGGATATTACCTGATTGGTCTCAGGCAGGGGAGTTGCCGTCATCAGGCACTTTTTCAGGGCATCGACTGGAGTACATCGCGGGTATTTCAGCAAACTCAGGCCAAGGCTCGACAGTTAAACCTGTCTCTAGCTGAGCTAGAGACGTTATCAGATGTCGATCGCCCCCAAGACCTGGCCGTTTGGCACGAGATTCAACTGATGAGCGAGCGATGACGCTATTAGAACTTGTTCCGGGCTTATACATCGGCATTTTGTCTGTGATCTCGGTGTACGGCTTTCATAAAGTGCTGATGGTCTGGCGGTTCTACCAGTATCGTCATCAGCCTCAGACCATTGCTGCTAAACCACCAACTGCTTTTTCACAGCACACCTTACCCAAGGTTACGGTACAGCTGCCGGTCTACAACGAAATGTACGTTGTAGACCGGTTACTAGAAGCGGTTGCCCGGCTGAAGTATCCGCCTGACCGACTCCAAATTCAGGTGCTAGACGACTCTACCGATGAGACCCAGCAGATTTGCCAAAGCAAAGTCGCTGAATTAAAACAGCGCCATCTCGACATTGACTATATCCACCGATCGCATCGTCAAGGTTTTAAGGCCGGGGCGTTGGCCTACGGTCTGCGTCGGGCGACGGGCGAACTGGTGATGATTTTTGATGCCGACTTCGTCCCCCCACCCAATACGCTGTTGCAGATGGTCGATCATTTCTCTGACCCAACGGTGGGGATGGTGCAAGCTCGATGGGTCCATCTCAATCGACAATACTCACTCTTAACGGAGATTCAAGCCCTGATGTTGGACGGGCACTTTGTGATTGAGCAAACGGTCCGCAATCAGTCGGGCTGTTTTTTTAACTTCAATGGGACTGCAGGAATTTGGCGAGTGAGCGCGATCGCAGATGCAGGGGGCTGGCGACACACCACGGTTACCGAAGATCTTGACCTCTCGTATCGAGCACAGCTCAAAGGATGGCAATGTCGATATTTGCCCCATGTCATTGTGCCAGCTGAACTGCCGATGGAGATGAACTCCTTCAAGGCCCAGCAGTTTCGCTGGGCCAAGGGGGCAAGTCAAGTGGCTCGTAAATTACTGATGCCCGTGTTCTGCGCAGAGTTACCGCTACAGGTGAAGTTTGAAGCCTTTTTACATTTGACCAATAACTTTAACTACCTGCTATTGCTGATCCTGTTATGTCTGCTGTTGCCCTATCAGGTGTATATCTCCCAGCATGAGCTGCGCTATGGATTACTCATCTACCTACCCATCTTTGTCGGAACCACCCTTAACCTGCTGGGATTTTATTGGGTTTCTCAACGAGAACAGCGGGCTTTGCGATCGCCCTGGCAGTTCGGCAGACAAGCGTTTTTGCTCATGAGCATCGGGATCGGCCTCAGTCTCAATCAGTCGGTAGCGGTGTGCGATGGCCTACTGAGGACCGGTACTGACTTTATCCGTACTCCCAAACATGGTGTATTGAACCCATCAGAATCTTGGATAGCGAAGAAGTATCGTGGCGCGAAAACTTGGGTACTGTGCTTAGAAGCCCTAATGCTGGTGTATTTGTTAGTAACAACGGCATATGCCATTCATCAGATGCACTATTTATCTCTACCTTTTTTAGTGATGTTTCTGGTAGGTTACAGCTACGTTTTAGGGTTAGGACTATTTCAGCGGCGCTAGAGACAATACAGCTCTGATGTCAGTAGGTCAGCGCCACGGGACAAGGACAAAACTGATGAACGCGACCTGAAGGGGTGACACCAGCAACCTCCTGTGCTACCAGAAGCTCATGAACGTAGAGTTTATGTCGCGATGGCTGTGACTTTCTATGGCACGCTTTCTTCGACTTCTCCCTGCGACGCTATGGATTGAATTAGGTTCTCCAACTCTTGCCCTTATGCCGAGCATCAAATATCACTTAATTTAGTATTTTCACGGAAGCCAATAGTCCCTAATATATGTGAAATTCTTATAAAGAAAACCACTGCATCACATGGCAATGGCCGGGAAATTAATACGAGGACCGCATTAATTTTTCCTAGGAGATTTCATGACGTCGCAGTTAGGTTTTCTGGACTCTGATGGTGCATATCTACCAGAAAAATGGTGATTTCAGAGTCGGAAAAGACGACACTTTCAGGCAAGTGTTTACAGGATTTTTAGGCTAGTTCAGCATTATTAAAGAGTGCATGACCTTCTAAGGGCTAATGAATTAGTCACAGGTTGGATTAGCAATTTTGTTTCAATTTTGCCTGCCGTTTGAGCTGCAGACTCAAATAATAGGTCTGCTTAGCTGTGCCTTATTCCTCCAGACTGCGACGAGATTTGGTTGCTATTTAGGAAAAGGGTGATGTGAGCTTTTTCGGTGCGCACTTTTATAGCGCCAATGCGTTGACGAATTCTTGCGTCATACCCGTTTTTGGCTGCTTTTTCTAAGTGTCTTTTCCGTCCTGGTTTCACCGGTTCGTTATCTGAAAACACCTTCAGGGAAAACCATGAAACTAATTAGCCTGAATGAAAACACGGTCAAATTTGGGCCAACCACCTCAGAGGCAAGTTTGCAAAGCCTCGGTGCCGCTAGCATCACGTTTGGTAATACCACAATTTACATTGGCACCTACCAACAATCGAGTATTAATCAAGACCCGATTGTGACTAGTTTTACCAATGGCACTCGTGACTGGACACAATTTTATGACACCTCTGCCATTGATGGTCGCGGTGTTGGTTTGCTGTGGGACCAGACATCGCAAAACTTGTACGGGGTCTTTACGGCTGATGGCGGCTCCCAAGGTGCCAATACCTTTGGACAGGCAACCCAAGGCGGTTGGCTTTCAGGCTATGGCTCGGGCGGGGGAGCGAAGGCGAGTGTATTGCTAAAGCTCAACCCCACAACCGGTGCATCTGAGGCAGGCACTTTCATCCGAGCTACACTCCCCTCTAACGGTAATACCAATACCGTGGTGCCCGTCGACTTAGACTTCATTAATAACGAGGTCGTCTTTTTCGGCGATTCTTTCTTCACGCCTTTGGATGTGAATGGCCAGCAGTTCAATAACCGCAATCCAGCTTTCACCAGTCCATTTGACTATCGGGTCGCACTCACGACTGATCTGTCCCAGGCGACCAGCGCCGAAGCGATCGGTTGGAACGGCGTCACCCAGTTTGGTTCACCCGGGGGCAGTTCATTCAATGGCGGCAGCCCGCTCTTTCTATCATTGAACCTGTCTGCCCAAATTGGGACCGCAGGATTTGGCCAATCCGTCACCACCTTCAACTATGTCGTTAATGACATCAACATTGAGAGCATATTTGACGAGGGATATTATTTAGCCACGAACCCTGATGTTGCCGCAGCAGTCAAAGCGGGAGTGTTTGAGTCGGGCTATCTGCATTTTCTGATTACCGGCCTAGCAGAAGGTCGTGAACCGTTCCAGTTTTATGATGAAGGGTTCTACCTCGCCAACAATGCCGATGTCGCAGCGGCGGTAGGCTCTGGAGCTTTAGTGAGTGGGCTGCAACACTTTCTATTATCTGGTCATGAGGAAGAGCGCGATCCTTCTGCCGGATTTGATAGCAGCGATTATTTGCTCAGGAATCCAGATGTGAAGGTTGCCGTTGACAGTGGCGCGATCGGCAGTGCATTTGAGCATTTTGCTAACTTTGGTCTGGCAGAAGGCCGCATTCCAGACGCCCTTTTATTTGATGAGAGATTTTACCTAACTAATAACGCCGATGTAGCGCAAGCCGTCACGGCTGGATTATTTAGTTCAGGTTGGGAGCATTTTCTCGCTTTGGGCCAAACAGAAAACCGTGACCCTAGTGCTGGCTTTAGCCAAGCTACCTACTTGGCGCTTCATAGTGATGTCGCTGCGGCTGTGGCGAACGGCAGCATCCAGAGTGCTTTTTCTCACTATGCAACCTCTGGTATTGCTGAAGGTCGAGCAATATAGAGCCTGGGCTTAGGTCACAGAGTGCTTTTTCTCACTATGCAACCTCTGGTATTGCTGAAGGTCGAGCAATAT
>CAZLYS010000442.1:0-4765 GCA_964563415.1 uncultured Halomicronema sp. | reverse complement strand
ATTGAGATGCGCAAGGCGATCGCACATCCTGTTACACCGAGTCTCTAAATCCAGCGACACCTCTTCCCCCTTTACCCCCTGGCCCTCAAGCAGCTAGCTCTATTCTGGGGAATGGGTATTACAAGCCAATTTGTACATGACTGCTGAGCGGGAGGCCCTAGTACATGACGGCGTAAATCGGATGGGGAGCAGGGGAGCCAGTGGGAGAAAACGCTGGAATGGTTCCTGCTTTGTACCACCGAGGACTAGCGTAAGCGCCCGGATCGCAAAATGCTCACCACCAGCCATAAGCCTAAAAAGGTGGCGGCGGCAAACAAGATGTTGCTTAGGATAATGCCTTGAGAACTTTGCTGGTTGGTGGATACAATCGCCGCACCAATAATGAGAGCCGCCACAACCGTGCTGTAGGCGCGGCGGTTGGCCGCATCGTCAATGCTGCGACGGACTCCTTCTAAGCCGCTGAGGTTCACATTCCACCGGAGAGACTCAGAACTGAGGCGATCTAGCAAAAAAGCAAATTGTCGGGGCGATTCTAGGGAAAGGTTGCGAAATTCTAAGCCCGTGCGGAGTAAGGTCTGCAGTAAATCTTCGCCAGCCAACTGGTGACGAAAAAGATCAGCCATTAGCGGTCGCACTTCAGAGATGAGATTCACATGGGGGTTAAACTGCCGAGCAGCTCCCTCCAGATTCGCCAGGGATTTGGTAAACAAGCCCACATTTGCAGGCCAACGGAGGTTATTTTGCGTACCCGCTTCCAGAATTTCACCAAACACTTCAGCGGTATTGACCTTTTCTAAACTGAGGCCGTAGTAGCGGCCCATCAGGCGGGTAAAGTCACTCTCTAACTTAGAAATGTCGGTCGGTTGTAGGGGTTCTGTGAGCTTGAGGGTGATCTGAGTGCAGCGCTGGGCATCAGAGCTGGCGATCGCCAGCACCATTTCGGTCATCGTCGCTCGGGTCCGGGGATCGAGCCGTCCCATCATGCCACAGTCGAGCAGGGCCACGCGACCATCTCGGAGAAAAAAGATATTGCCCGGATGAGGATCAGCGTGAAAAAAGCCATCCACAAAATATTGTTTGAAGAAAGCCCGAAACAGCTGCGTGGTAATTTGCTCTCGTTTGAGGACGGCTTTCTCGGTGTCATCCTTAGCGACCGGGGTTGTGAGAATCGGCGCTCCATCCAGCCATTCCATCACCATCAACTTGGAATTGGTGAGTTCCCAAAAGATTTCTGGCACCACAAGCTGCTTGGCATCGTACCAGGGGCTGTCTTGTAAGTTACGCCGCAACAGATCGGTGTATTCGGCTTCAGTGGTGAAATCCAGCTCCGAGCGGATTGCCTCGCTAAATTCGTAGGCGAGATTAACAACGTTATAGCGTTGGCCAAACTGAGTGGCCGACATCAGCCGCGCCACATCCCGAATCAGAGCCATATCGCGTTCGACTAGCCTGTCAATGCCGGGACGCTGGGCCTTAATCGCAACTTGACGCCCATCTTTAAGGATGGCTCGATGGGTTTGGCCAATGGACCCTGCCGCGATCGCCGTATATTCGATTTCTTGAAAATAGGTTTCAACGGGATCTGGTAAATTTTGGCGGATAAACGGCTCCATTTGGTTGGCGGGCACCGGTGGCACAGTGGATTGCAGGCTACTGAGCGCTTCAATATAACGGGGCGGTAAAAGGTCCGGTCGAGTACTGAGGAGTTGGCCGAATTTCACATACACTGGCCCTAGCTCTGTCAAAATGTTGCGCAATACCTCAGGTGTGGGGATTTCTGGCTCAGCCGCTTTGCCACCACTGAGCAGTCGCCGCATATAGTCCCAGCCATTGCGGAATACAACTTCAACGATTTCGCCCTGACGGGACATTCGAGACGATGCGAGCATTGAGCCTCCAAAGGGGGTGTTTTGATGCTAACGAAGTTTGTATCAAACCATTGAGGTTTCTTTGGCAAGATGATTCAGTGCATCCAGAATTGTGTGGGCGATCGCTTCTGAACCGCCGGGTTCACCGACACGTTCTCGCCCATTTTCCCGACAATGCTCTAGATAGGAGCCATCATCAAGGATTTCATCAATCCGGGTTGCAGCTTGCTTGAGGGTCTTAGCCGTCGCAGGACGGGTGCCAATGGTCATGACGGAGTCTCCGAGCAGTCGCATTTGAGCTTCCGCAAACAAATAGGTAAACTGCGGCCCCGGACCGGGAATTTGAATGATGGGTTTTCCCAAGCCCACCGCCTGCTCTACAGCGGTTCCCGCCATGCCCACGACGAGGTCACATTGATGCAGAATATCGGCAAATGCATCGTAGTGATAATAGACAGTGACTTTGTCTTTTCTAAAGCACCCCATCTCCAGAGTCCAACCATGTGCCGTTGCTAGATCAGTAAGATGAACTTTAGTGAAACCCGGAACCAACGCGATGTGAAACTGAGTGGGTCGAATTTGGGCGATCACCTCACACAGATCCAACATCAGGCCCAGATTAAGTTGTGCCTCGGGCAATCGACTGCCCGGCAACAAGGCCAGCAGCGGTTCCCCCAGAGTCGGAAATAGGTGGCCACTTGGCTGGAGTACATCCATAATGGGATACCCCAAAAACTGGGTCCGGACAAACCCTCGGCCTAATAGATCTTGTGCCGTGTAGCGATCGCGGGTCAAAATCGCCAAACACTGCGGTGACTTCATGCCCCACTGGGCCAGCCATGGCAGTTTAACGCGGCCCTCGTAATAGCTAGAGGTACTGACCAAAAATACGACAAAGGGACGTCCTGTCAGTCTGGCAAATAATATCGGTACGATATCGCCACAGGCGAACAGCAAATCGCAGGAAGGGCTATACCCCTGGACCGCTTGATATTGTCCCAATGTCAGGCCAATGAGCCCTGAGAGCAAATCTTTGACCAAACTGACCGGATTGGTATCGCGCCACCAGTTAACTGGGTTCAAAAACCGCGCAAAATTAATGTAATTAAACCCGCCAGAAGGCAACTGCTGGGTCGGCCCAATAATCTCGACGCCTAAGTTACGGTAGGCGTTACCCTTACCCACAATGGGCATCGCCGCCACTTCTAACTCCGGCGCGATCGCCCATAAAGCTTTGAGCACCAGGCTGGCGTTGAGATCTTCTCCATGTCCATTACTCAGAAACAGTACCCGCCTGGCCATTACCCGTTCCGTAGTAACTCCTCAATAAGCGTACAGGAAACAGAAACCTGCTTTTTTCAAAATCTTGGGCCATGCCTAAAAAGGCACCGTCATCTGGCTGCAACATAAGGATCATCGAGCTTGGCATTTGCTGATGTTCAGTCGATGATACAGGCAATAGACGCGCGCAGCCTCAGCATATGCCTGAGCGCGATCACAGCTACCAAGTTTGCAGTCGTCAGGCGCGCTTTTCAAACTGCTGATACCAGACCACTGTCAAAATTGTGGAAAAGGCGAATGCGGTGCCTCCAGCAACCAGACCGACCATCGGCTGATAACTGCCTCGTGATAAGTTAACCATCCAGGTATGGGTAAGGTCATTGCCCAAAAGCCGATCGGCGATCGCGGGAAACAAATACATCAGCGAGGCTCCCACAATTAACCAGCCCACCATCGATGTTAAAAGAAAGATTGTTTTCGCTGTGGATTGAGTTCCCATACGTGATCTGGTTTTGACAAAACTGGTTAAGAGCCTAACATTTCCGAGCAACGCAGAGTTCAGAATTCGCAGTTCAGAGTTCGGAATTCAGAAGGTTTTGAATTCTAGTTCTGCCCCAACTCGAAACTCAATACTCCCTATTCCACCCACCTCATCACCCCTGCGACCCACCCACTCTTCCACCCTCAAACCCTCTCATGCCCATTTCAAACCTGCCTGAAACCGCTTTCATCCATCCGTCTGGCAACAATCGCGCGGCTGTGGAAACACTTTTTGCCCAAGCTACTGAAAAAATCCTGGCGCATTTGACCAATGCCGCTCAACAAACACCTCTGCCAGCTGTGGACGAGCGGCCCGCGATCGCCTTACCCGAACTGCCCGCAGATACGACCACCTTATTAGAGACGATTGAGCAGGTTCTCAAAACCGGCATGAATCCAGCTCATCCCCGCTATATCGGACACATGGATCCCTTACCAACGACAGCTTCTATTTTGGGAGACCTGGTCGTAGCAGCATTAAATAACAACATGCTCAGCGTGGAAATGTCGCCGCTGTTTTCTCGACTGGAGCCGCTGCTCATGCAGGAAATTGCCCAATTGTTTGGATTGGGCGATCGCTCAGGTGGGTTGTTAGTCAGCGGCGGCAGTCTCGCCAATCTACAGGCCCTGGCCGTCGCTCGTAACGTCAAGCTGGGTTGTGCCCAAACTGGGTTACGCCAGCAGTCCCCAAAACCGGTGTTTTTCGTTTCAGAAGTGGCCCACACCTCCATCAAAAAGGCGGCCATGCTGTTGGGGTTGGGCACAGAAGCCGCGATCGCGATTCCCACCAATCACAATTCACAAATGGATGTGGGGGCGCTGAAGGACGCGATCGCGCAAGCGCACCAAGCGGGACAGCAGCCGTTTGCCCTGGTTGCCACTGCGGGGACTACAGTAACCGGCAATATTGATCCGTTGGTGGAGTTAGGAGCGATCGCCCAGATGCACGACCTCTGGTTCCATGTCGATGCGGCCTATGGAGGGGCATTAGTGTTTTCGGAACAGCACCGCGATCGTTTGCAAGGCATTGAACAGGCTGACTCCGTTACGTTTAATCCTCAAAAGTGGCTGTATGT
>CAZLYS010000441.1:0-4767 GCA_964563415.1 uncultured Halomicronema sp. | reverse complement strand
GCTTTCGCTTTGCCGATGGCAGTGAGTTTTCGGCATTGCCCACCGCGGGGGAAAGTTTGACGGTAAGTGTGCCCTTGGGGGTACAGTTTAACGATCAAGCCCAAGGGGAGATCAAGCAGCGGGGCAGCCTAGAAGTGGGCGCGGGGGAGGGCCTGACCCTGTTTGGGGAAACGGTGACAGTGCAGGGTGAGTTGACGGCCCCCGGCGGCACGGTGGAGGTGCGGGGGGATGTCGTGACGATGGGGGACACGGCGGCGGTGGATGTGTCTAGCGCCACGGGGGGCGGCACGGTGCTGATTGGTGGTGACTACAAGGGTGAGGGCACGGTGCCCAATGCCCAGCAGACCCGAGTGGAGCCGGGCGCGACGATTGAGGCGAATGCCCTGGAGAGTGGCGATGGTGGCCGGGTAATTGTGTGGGCCGATGGCAATACCCAGTTTGGCGGCAGGATTGAAGCAAAGGGTGGCCCTGCGGGGGGCGATGGTGGCTTTGTGGAAACGTCGGGTGCCCAACAGCTAGTTGTGGGAAACACCGCCCAAGTGACAACCCAAGCCCTCAATGGTGACGGCGGCACTTGGCTGCTGGATCCCACGGATTTGGAAGTGGTTGCGGCAGGGGGCACTGCCACGCTTGTTGGTAACACGAACAGCCCAACGACTGCTAGCACCATTAATGCGGGCATAATCGAAACTCCATTACTGGCTGGAACGAATGTTACGCTGCAGGCCGATAACTCCATCACGATAAGTGCACCAATTACCGCAATAGACCCAGGCGTTGGTGAGCTTAATTTGAACGCACCGGTCATAAATCTGAATCAGGATATTGATGTTGATGAAGACTTAGGGGTTATAGGAGACGAGAATCTTTCCAGTGCAGGTAATGTGACCGAGATTAATGTTGGGGTTTTAGGACAAGTAGAAGACGCCATTGATCTGGCGTTTTTAACCACTTCACCCGTAACCATCAACTTAGCTGCGGCAACTTACGATGAAGGTCTCTTTTTAGAAAGTCGAGCATCACAAATCACCTTTAACGGATCGGGGAGCACTGCAACAACAATTGAGTTATCTGGGCTTGCAAGCACTATAGGTGCTAACCCGGATGTGATTTTCAACAACCTAACGATAAAGGGGGCGGTTAGTTCTACTAGGGGCCTGACCTTGAACAACACCATTGTGAACGGCATTGTTTCTTCCTCATTAATCAATGAAGCCAGCGTAAATATCCTGAATAGTACCGTTAATGGTGAAGTACTCTTATTTTACGATGTTAATAACACCATCATAAACAGCACCATTGATGGCAGTACAGCCACATTTGGAACCGCAGGAATTGATATCTCTGCGGGTCAGCTGACTGTTAATAACGCCAAGATCACTAACTTTAATGCAGGCGGTATTTCGGTTACTGGAGATGCTACTGTCACTATTGAAAATAGTACTATTAGCAATAATGAAATAACGGGTGATGGGGCTGGAATCTCCGTTGTCGATGGCACCGTCACTGTTCGAAACAGCACCATTAGCGGTAATAAAGCAACCGGTAATGGGGGTGGCGTTAACGTTGGTGGAACTGGAACTGGAACTATTGAAAACAGCACGATTAGTGGCAATGAAGCAATTGTCGGCGGTGGAATTAATGCAGACGGAGTTGGCCAGGTTACGGTAGATAACAGCACTATCTCTGGTAATACCGCCACCGGATTTTCTGGCGGCGGTATTTCTTCTGGAAACTTGGCAGGAGGTACGTTGAAGGTCACTAATAGTAGTGTTGTTGGCAATACTAGTGGTCAGTTTGGTGGTGGTATTGACGTTATCGCTGGGCCCGTAGAAATATCCAATAACTTAATTACTAACAATACGGCTGGACTTAGTGGTGCCAATTTCAGATCATTTGGGACAATAACGAATAATGGCAATAATCTTTTTGGCGCTAATGGAGTTTCTGGCCTTGAGAACGTCGCATTAGCAGTCACAGATATTGTCCCTGCCGTACCGGTCAGTCAGATTTTGAACCCAACATTGGCTGACTACGGCGGGCCGACTCCAACTCTGGGACTAGTCCCCAATAGTCCCGCCATTGATGCGGGCAGTGGCACCAATCCGGATCAACGGGGAGTGGCGTTGGTCAATGGGGTACGTGACATTGGTGCTTTTGAGTCCCAGGGCTATGCTTTGACCTTAGTTAGCGGCAATCAACAAATTGCGACCTTGAATGAGGCTTTCTCTGAGCCTTTAGTGGTGAACGTCAGTAGCGCTTTTGGCGAGCCCATTGCTGGGGGACGGGTCTTCTTTACGGCACCCACCACCGGGGCCAGTGCCACCCTCAGCAGCAACGAAGTCATTCTTGATGCCAGTGGCCGAGCCATTGTTACGGCGATTTCTAACGGCTTTACTGGGGCATATTCCGTGGTTGCCGAGGTTAACCCCACCGTTGAGTTTGACCTGGTCAACCTATTTTCATTGCCTGATCCTGCAGGGTTTATTATTTCTCGGGCCACGGGAGGCGAGCTGGAAATTCCGGTAGATGGTTCCGATGTTCTCTTCAACCTGGGTCAAGACCCCGTGGGGGTGACTGGGCCATTAGCCCTGACCCTTAGTGAGAGTGACTTAATCGCATTGCAGTCTGCCTGCTCTCCTGGTGGCGGTGAGGGGTCAGGTTCCTTGGTGTTTTCGGGCAGTGGCGGGCTGCCTCCTGGCCCAAACAATCCTCAAGTTGATGACGCGATTGATATTCCCTGGGTGGAGCCGGACGGTGGGCTAGCAGCCCCAGTCGAGCCCACCGAGGCTGACCAGAGCGATGCCCTGATCGACTCGCAAGTCATGGTGGTGGATGGCGACGGGGCGGTGCATTTTGTGGCTTCAGCCACGCCGCAGGCGCTGCAAGCTTTTGGGGTGACGGGGGCCGAGCTGTGTCGAGCGATTTCATCGCCATGAGGATGGCTGACGAGGGTTGCTGATTGACGAAGTGTGTGAAAAAGCGTGTGTGCAGGTGTGAGTAATCTATCGATGACTGAATTAAAGCGATTGAAAGCGGAGCGATCACCCGCGTTCCAGCCACCGCTGACCTGTCCACGGGTGAGTTGGCCGCTCTGCTCATCGACGGGGCTGGCGATCGCCCTGGCCACCTGCCTGCCCCTCACTGCTCAAGCCGCCGTCCCTGAAGTCACCGAAGAGACAGTGCCCACCGCGAGCCTTGAAACAGTTGTCGCCCAAACCACTGCGCCCCTGCCACGCAGCTCGGATTTAACGCCGCCTAGCCTGGAACCCCTACCCGACTTAGAGCCGTTGCCCGAAGATCTGCCGCCGCCCGAAGATCTGCTCGGCCCCGATTTTGAACCCGTTCCCCTACCGGAAACGCCGCTGCCCGAAACTGGGGCCACCATCGTGGTTGAGCGGTTTGTGGTCACGGGTAGTACTGTTTTTACACAAGCAGAGTTTGATGCGGTGACGGAGCCCTACCGCGATCGGCCCATCACCTTTACCGAAGTGCAGGCCGCCCGTGATGCCGTGACTCAGCTCTATGTCGACAACGGTTACGTCACCTCCGGCGCGGTACTGCCTCCCCAATCTTCTGCAGATGGCATCATTCAGTTAGAGGCGATAGAAGGCACGGTGGAAGACATCGTCGTTGAGGGCACCTGGAAACTGAAACCGGCCTATATCAGCAGTCGCCTGAATCAGGGCGTTGGCACGCCGCTACAAATCAACGATCTGTTGGAGCAGGTGCAACTACTACAACTCAATCCCCTAGTGGAGAGCATTTCTGCTGATTTACAAGCAGGTACGGAACCAGGCACCAACTTGCTCGTTGCGACCGTGGTGGAAGCCGATAGCTTTGATGTGGGCTTTTCCCTTGATAACAATCGCAACCCCGCAGTGGGCAGTGTGCGGGGGCGAGTGCAGGTGAATGAACGGAACCTGACGGGCTTTGGTGATGCTCTCACCCTGAGCTACAGTCGCAGCGATGGCGGCGGCGAGATTGACGCCTTTTACACTGTTCCTGTGAATCCACAAAACGGTTCTATCACCTTGTCCTATGGCCGAACCGACAGTGACCTGGTTGATGATTTGGGCGACGCCTTAAACATCAGTTCCGAAGCGGAAGTACTGGAACTCACCTATCGTCAACCCATTCTCCAAACTCTGAATCAGGATCTGACCCTGGGATTGATTGGCTCCTACGAAACCTCCCGAACCTTCATCAATGACGAGGGCTTTCCCCTGTCGCCAGGGGCCGATAGCGATGGGGAAACTAAGGTCACAGCCCTCCGCTTTTTGCAGGAATGGGTGAAGCGTGACACGGGGGGCGTGATTGCCCTGCGATCGCTCTTTAGTTTTGGGGTGGACGCGTTTGATGCCACCGTGAATGATGGCGATATTCCCGATAGTCAGTTCTTCGCTTGGCTGGCTCAGGGGCAATGGGTAAAACAGCTCGCGCCGGACACGCCCCTGATTGTGCGCGGCCGTCTACAACTCACCCCCGATGCCCTGTTGCCATCGGAGCAATTTAGTCTGGGGGGGCAAGCGACCGTGCGGGGGTACCGCCAAGACACACTGCTGGCAGACAACGGTATGAACCTCTCAGTAGAAGCGCGCATTCCTATCTGGCGAGCTGAAGATAGCGATACCATCGTGCAGCTCACGCCCTTCATCGATGGCGGCTACGGCTGGAATAGTCGCGGCCCGGATCCTGATGACAATACTTTGCTGGGCATCGGCACCGGACTGCTGGTGCGTCTCGAAAATCAGGCAGCGTTTCGCC
>CAZLYS010000440.1:0-4772 GCA_964563415.1 uncultured Halomicronema sp. | reverse complement strand
GGGCAGGTTTGTAAATGAGCACAGATGCGATCGCTCTTTTGTCGCCACTGTTGAGGAGGGATAGCCTGTCGCGCTTTGAGCAGACGGCGACGCAGATCAGCTTTTTCGGTGGGGCGATCGCTAGACAAAGATGATTGGGCAGATAGGGACATCAGAGACTCAGTGAGTAGACCTTGGCGTGGGCAGCACAATTGCTAGAAAGTCTAAAAGGGAATGGTCAAAATGGCGCACTTAATTTGTCATTTGTCAGACCCATGACTGCTGCTGAGGTCACTTTCTCTTGCATTCGCGAAGGGCTTTTTTGCGGGCCGTTGCGGGACGATCGCCCCGCAACGGCCCTACTTGAGCAAACCGAACGACTAAGATGAATGTTGAGGACTCGTTGTGCAGACGACTATTGTGACTACGGCAACTCGCAAAATCAGCTTTCAAGACTATCTCGTCTATGAAGATGACACCGATATTCGCTACGAACTGGTCGATGGAGAGCTGGTAGCGATGAGTTTAGGCACGGGGCAGCATGGGGCCGTCATTGAATTTTTGCATGATCAGTTTCGTGACGAAATCAAGAAACAACAGTTGCCCTGGGCAGCAAAGGCCATGATGGTTGGGGTGCGATCACCCCGAGGCCGCCGTTGGGATACGTCTCGTATTCCAGATGTAACCGTGCTGCCGTTGGCCCAGTGGCAAGCTATGGCCGAGCGCGAAGCCGTCATTGACCTGCATGAACCGCCGCCGCTTTTAGTCGTAGAAGTGGTCAGTGATTCTACCAAAGTGGATGATTATCGCTCTAAACGCTCTGAGTATGGATTATTAGAAATTCCTGAATACTGGATTGTTGACCCCACCACGGCCAAACTGACGCTTTGCCGACTGGAGCACCAGTTTTACGATGCGCTTGAGTTTCAAGGTGACGATTTGATCCAGTCCCCAACCTTTCCGGCCATTGAACTGAGAGCAGCGCAAATCTTTAAGCCGTTCAGCTGAGCAACGGTAGCATTGATTGGTATTTTTCAGTGAGGCGATCGCTCTGTAGCCAAAACGCCCACGCTTAAAGGAACTTGAGATTATTAGACTTTGCCAAAGTACATGGCCAGCCCGACCACGATACCCATAATGCTAATAGCCCAAGCTGGCATGTAAAGAATGCGAATGCTCATGTGCCACAACAGCATCAGCGCCAGATTCCACACAATCCCCAGTGAGAACATCACTACTAAATACATCGGGCCAGGCTCAGAAATGCTCGTAAAAAAAAGCTGACCATGACCTGCCAGCGTGGCCACCAATGTCACCAACAGCGCGATCAAAGTGGGTGGGCCAAACGCAATGAGGATAATCACAAAGCCTCCAAGCAGCGGCGGCTTACATAAATCAGCAATAAAGTCGTTCTTCGTACGAATTGAAACAGGAACTGCCATGGGTTTACCTCTTCCTCACTGCTTAGAGCTGTCTACTCATGAAAGCTACAAACTGTCCTCAAAATTCCCTGAAATTAGCCCCGGCGATCGCAGTTTGTGGCCCAGTCAGGGGCGACGAATTATTTTGCACTTTTGAAAATGAAAAAAGGTCTACTGACGGAGCGTGGTCAGGTGCAGCAGATCAAAGGCTGGGCCCAGGCGATCGCCAATAATGCTAAAGTTTGCTTCTGGCGAATTGGTTGGCGTTCCATCTCTGACACGACTCTACAGTTAACAGTGGAAACAGCAGAACCATCTCGGCTCGATCGCTGGTTGACGGCTAACCTGCCAGCGCTCTCTCGCAATCGGGTGCAAAAGCTGATCGATTGGGAATATGTGACGCTAAATGGCGCAGTTTGTACCAACAAAAAATCTGCTGTGCAAGTGGGGGATGCGATCACCGTCACCATTCCCGCAACGAAGCCGCTAGAGATCAAAGCTGAAGCGATTCCCCTCGACATCCTTTACGAAGATGCGCATTTCGTAATTGTGAATAAAGCCGCGGGTATGGTGGTACATCCGGCCCCTGGCAACATGGACGGCACCCTCGTGAATGCGCTGCTGGCTCACTGCGGCGACCAACTGACGGGCATCGGCGGTGTAGAACGTCCGGGGATTGTCCATCGGTTGGATAAGAATACAACCGGTGCGATCGTGGTGGCTAAATCGGAACTCGCGCACAAAGACCTGCAGGCCCAAATGAAGGCCAAGACCGCCCGGCGAGAATACCTGGGGGTGATTCACGGGGTGCCTGCAGCCGCAAGCGGGACCGTCGATGCGCCCATCGGTCGCCATCCCCACGATCGCAAAAAGCAGGCGATCGTGTCGCTGCAAAAAAGCGGACGAGAAGCGGTTACCCACTGGCAAGTTGAAGAACGACTAGGCAACTTCACCCTCATGCGCTTTCGGTTAGAGACGGGGCGCACCCATCAAATCCGCGTTCATTGTCTACATATGAAGCACCCAATGGTTGGCGATCCTGTCTATGGAGCGGGGCGATCGGTAGGAGTCAATCTGCCAGGACAAGCGCTCCACGCTGAAAAGCTCACCCTGCGGCATCCCGCAACGGGGGAAATGGTGACCGCGATCGCCCCCCCACCCCCCCATTTCACCAAGCTGCTCACCGTCCTCCGCAATCGTCACTCATCAGGATGAGTAGTGACTGGCAAACTTCGTGAAAGCTAGTTGACATCAAAGTTTTGCGTGCTTGTGAAATACCTTCTTAGGAAGACTTTTACCTTTGCCCTCTGGATTCTAATGGCGACACTCTGCTGTGCAGAACCACCGCCATAGGTCAGGTCAGCACATTAAAATTAATCATGAGGAAGAATGAGTGAAATTAAGTAATCTTGGCCAATCTTGAAGACGTGACACCAGTAGGCGTCTCGCAATCTGAGCCCAGTGATTCAAAACCATTAAACTTTGCGTTTGACAGCATTGAAGCAGCCCTACTTGATCTAACAGCAGGACGAGCCATCGTCGTGGTAGATGACGAAAATCGTGAGAATGAAGGAGACGTCATCTGTGCGGCCCAGTTCGCAACGCCAGACATGATCAACTTTATGGCGGTAGAGGCTCGGGGCTTAATTTGTCTGGCTATGACTGGCGATCGCTTAGATGAGCTAGAGCTGCCCCTCATGGTGACCCAGAGCTCTTTTGAGGATGAAAATGAGCAAACCGCTTTTACTGTGAGCATTGATGCAGCGCTGCACTGGGGGGTGACAACAGGGATTTCAGCTGACGATCGCGCCCGGACCATCCAAGTAGCGTTGAATCCTCAGACGCGACCCCAAGATTTGCGTCGTCCTGGCCACATTTTTCCATTGCGGGCCAAAGCGGGTGGTGTATTGAAGCGGGCGGGGCACACCGAAGCTGGAGTTGACCTGGCACGATTAGCTGGGTTGTATCCCGCTGGGGTGATTTGCGAAATCCAGAATCCTGACGGCTCGATGGCGCGCCTGCCAGAACTCATAGACTATGCTCAAACCCACGGTCTCAAGCTCATCAGCATTGCTGATTTGATCAGTTATCGATTAGAGCACGAACGGTTTATTCAGCGAGAGGCGATCGCAGTTCTGCCCACACAATTTGGCCATTTCGATATTTACGCCTATCGCAATCTGATGGATAACTCAGAGCATGTAGCGCTTGTAAAAGGCGATCCCACAACCTTTGCCGACCAGCCAATCATGGTGCGGGTACATTCCGAATGCTTGACTGGCGATTCTTTTGGCTCGCTGCGTTGTGACTGTCGAATGCAGTTGCAGGCAGCACTCAAGATGATTGAGGCAGCTGGTCGAGGAGTCGTCGTTTATTTACGACAAGAAGGCCGTGGCATTGGTCTAGTGAATAAGCTCAAAGCCTATTCGCTGCAGGACTTGGGCCTCGATACTGTGGAAGCTAACGAAAAACTGGGGCTCCCAGTCGACCAGCGCAACTACGGCATGGGGGCACAAATTTTGAATGACATTGGTGTGCGCCAGTTTTGCCTTATCACCAACAATCCCCGCAAGATTGCCGGATTAAAAGGATACGGTCTAGAGATGATCGATCGCGTACCGCTGATTATTGAAGCCACCCCTTACAACTCCCATTATTTAGAGACAAAAGCCCAAAAGTTAGGACATTTACTGCTGCAAACCTATTTGGTCACGATTTCGATTCAAACGAAGGAAGACCTTTCAGCCATTTCAGCCAAATACCAGCTGCTCGAAAAGGTACGCCAACTCTCCAAACAAGCCGGGTTTTTGGCTCAAGAAGAAGTGCGCTCAGTTGCTGTAGCCCTATTGGGGCAGGGCAAGCTCATCGTCAACCTAGGCCTTGAAACGCCCCAAGGGGTGAAGCCCGGATGGTATAACGATGAAGCGTCTTCAACATGGCGATCGCTGGCCAAGATACTGGATGAATTGGTACAGTCACCCGATTTAGAACAGCTTGAGATGATTGTGTCTGATGGGGCCGACCCTTTTAGTCACCTGCAGGTTGGGCTGAGTCGTCAAGTCTTCTCCCTCGGCCCCGGTCAAGATACGCTGTATCCTTCGGAACTGCAAGGGAACTTACAAACTCAGCGCATCTATATCTTTTCTCGGCACAACGCTAATGACTAAGGCCGATCGGTGCTAACTGTCAGACTACCGAAGCGTCGGTTGTAGGATTTAGCCAAAGCGATAGCCAAAGCCTCTTAACGTCACGATGTACTTAGGTTTGCTAGGGTCAGCCTCAACCTTTTCTCGCAGCCAGCGAATATGGACATCAACTGTTTTGCGATCGCCCATAAAATCGGGTCCCCAAACTTTGTCGATGAGTTCTTCA
>CAZLYS010000439.1:0-4787 GCA_964563415.1 uncultured Halomicronema sp. | reverse complement strand
GTGAAACTCGTTTTTATGTTCGACTCCCTATGGACATAAAGCGGGGCTAAGGATTCAGCAATTATTGAACCGCGATTAACCTGCTTGGGGCAATGGCTTCAGAAACGCGATCGCTGGCATTATTGACTGCCGTTTTCTTTGCCAATAAGAAGGATATCTATCGGGCAGGTAGTGTAGCGCTAGCCAATCTTTAAAGGTTGCTAGGGCCACTGACGGATAAACATATTGCCGTATCCTGGCCCAGTCGTTGAGGGGGCGCTGAGGCATGGCAAAGCGATCGCCATATTGTTGACTGAGTTGTTGAATATTCCAGTAACGGTTCCAAGCTTTGTCAATGTTGGTAAGCAACGCGGTGCGGAGTTCTGGAGTGAGCAGTGATGACATTTGCTCGTCGGCTAAGACTTGCCCAACCTCGAAATAGCCGATGGGAATCCCGTTCCGTAAGGGACGTCGCCGAAACGGATCATCTAGGGGCTTGATAGGTGGTTGAGGTGCGGCTTTCTGAAGAGGTGCTTCAACGGCCGCACAGATGAATTGGGGCAGTTGCTTTTCGCTGAGCAGGCGCAGACTATTACGGGCGTCTTCTTTATTGGCTTCAAAGGCGTAATAGTCCAAAAAGGCTAGGCACACTTGATA
Organism: uncultured Halomicronema sp.; assembly: GCA_964563415.1. Classification (GTDB taxonomy): domain Bacteria; phylum Cyanobacteriota; class Cyanobacteriia; order Phormidesmidales; family Phormidesmidaceae; genus Halomicronema. The sequence goes on along the minus strand of CAZLYS010000439.1, from coordinate 4,151 downwards.
AGGGTAGGCCGATACGTTGGCTCGGCCACCAAACTTCGTGCCATCGGGAATGGGAACGAAGAGGCGATCGCCTTGATAACGATAGGTGGCCAATAGGTTGGCTAGCTTGCCCGCGCGGTGGCGATCGCCGATCTGCGGTGTCGTTTCGCCCCAACCCACCAGCGTACTGTTGGAAATTCCACAGGCTCGCGCTAGCTCGCGCCCTGACATAAATGGTGTGCCATCGGGCAAAATCCCTACGTCAATAGGCAACCCTGACACTGCGATTGAGGGAATCACCTCAGGATGAGTAGACAACAGGGTATTGCTAGACATGGTTTTGAGCGATCGCAATTCAGCCGGAACAATCTGTCTCTGCTCTAGCGACCGATTCATGCCTGAGTCTGCACTCAGAAAAAGCGCTAGATGTAGGAGATTGCAAAATATTCTAACGTCCAAAGCCCAGATTTAGCGCCTGCTCATTAATTGTTTGAATTGAGAGCCTCGTTGGCCCTATCCTTCGCCCTCTGACTTCTGAATTCAGAACTCCTATCCTCTGCTATAAAATCTGTGAGCATCTGGGCACTGGAAAAGGAACATGACCGCCGAATTGACAGACGGTAAACTGCTGACGCTTTTACAACTATCAAGCCCAGCTTTGCCCATTGGGGCTTACAGCTATTCTGAAGGGGTGGAAACCCTGGCGATGGATGGCACGATCGCCACTCGCGGCGCTCTGTTGTCCTGGCTAGAGCAAGAGTTATCCAGCGGTAGCATTCGTCTCGAAACAGCCATTTTACGCTGGTGCTATGTAGCTGCCGCTGACTCAGAGGACGATCATATTGGGTGGTGGAATCAGTGGCTCTCTGCTCTGCGTGAAACGGAAGAAATGCGATCGCAAAGCTGGCAAATGGGGCGATCGCTGCTGCGCCTCTTCGCTGATCTAGAACCGGCACTGAGTCAACAATTTCCTGCCTTTACGCGTCGTGAGGGCTGCAATTTTGCGATCGCTTACAGTCTGGTGGCCCAAGCGTGGCAGATACCGATGGATGTCGCCGCGATCGCTTTTCTCCACAGTTGGGCCGCAAACCTCATCAGTGCCGCCGTTCGAGCTGTCCCCCTGGGGCAAACCGAAGGTCAGCGCTTGCTGCAAGAGTTGACTGAGCCCATCCAAACGGCCCACGCAGAAATTGCCGCAATGGATGAGGGTGATTTGATGGCCTGTAATTGGGGCGTTTCGCTGGCGAGTATGCAACATGAAACCCTTTATAGCCGACTGTTTCGAAGTTAAAGATGGGGATGAGAGCGTGAGGGTATGAGGGTGGAGGGGTAGCTAGAAGGCGTTGAGACGGTGTGAGGGAGAGCAACCCCGTCATCTTAAACTTCTGAACTCCATATTTCGAATTCCAAACTCTAAGCTCTAAGGAATCAGGATTTAATAAAATCTCCCATCTTGTTACGGGCGCAAGGCCGTGCGCCCCTCCGAAAAACCAAAACGATACATTATTGATCCGCATTCCTAAATCCACAATTTCGCTCGTTATAATGCGTCACTAAGCCAATGTATGCACTGGCAGAATTGAGGATGATGGTGTGACGAAACCGTTTCGGGTAGGGGTGGCTGGCCCCGTGGGCTCTGGCAAAACAGCACTGATCGATGCGCTCTGCAAAGCGATGCGCGACGATTTCAATCTGGCGGTGGTGACCAATGATATTTACACCCAAGAGGACGCCCAATTTTTGGTGCGGAGTGCTGCCCTAGAAAGCGATCGCATTGTCGGCGTCGAAACTGGCGGCTGTCCCCATTCCGCAATTCGTGATGATGCCTCCATTAATTTAGAAGCGATCGATCGCCTGGTTGATCAGTTCGCCCCTGACATCGTCTTCGTCGAGAGCGGGGGGGATAATCTGGCTGCCACCTTTAGTCCAGAACTGGTAGAGATGACCCTCTACGTCATTGACGTGGCCGCTGGGGACAAAATTCCTCGTAAAGGCGGGCCGGGGATCATGAAATCGGACGTCCTGATCATTAACAAAATTGATCTTGCTCCCTATGTCGGTGCCGATCTGGAAGTTATGCGACGCGATGCCCAAAAGATGAGAGGAGATCGCCCCTTCGTCTTTGCAAACCTTAAAACTCGGGAGGGGCTCAATACCGTCATTGATCTGATTCGCCATCAACAAAAACTTGGCCCCAGCCCTGCAGTTGCTAGTGCCGCCAAGGAGTTTGCCCACGTTCATGCCCCCGGTAAACACCATGCTCACTAAAGAGCCTGACCAAATCGTCTAAGAAAAATTTGTCTTAAATTCTTCTTAATCATCACAGAAAAACTAAATTTTGTATCGAAGACTACATTTCAGTATTTACCCTGACTTTAGTATCACCATGCGATTGCTGTGGAAAGGTGTGACTCATTGGCATCTGCCTAAAGCTTGAAGTCGAGTAAGGTTTTCAGTGAGTTGGGAATCTTCTTCGGGGCTGAGTTCACAACCATTTCGCCAAGGTTAGAAAACTTTTTGAGTCAGGAGCGACGGCACGAATGACAAATCGATTTGGACGGCGGAAATTTTTGCTATATGGCTCCGCCACGATGGGCACGGCCATGCTGCTCAAGGCCTGTGGAGCGCCCTCTGACACTACAACAGAGGAAGCCCCAGCCGAAGGCGGCGAGGAAACAGCAGCAGCTGGTGGTGATGGTGAAACCATCAAAGTCGGCATTTTGCATTCTCTCAGCGGCACCATGGCCATTAGTGAGACCACAGTGGTCGATGCTGAGAAGCTAGCGATTAAAGAAATTAACGCAGCGGGCGGTGTGCTCGGCCAGCAGATTGAGTACGTCGAAGAGGATGGTGCCTCTGATTGGCCCACCTTTGCTGAAAAAGCTGAGAAGCTGATTGATCAGGACGAAGTCGTCACCGTCTTTGGCTGCTGGACCTCAGCTAGCCGCAAAGCGGTTCTGCCCGTCTTTGAATCAAAGGACCACATGCTGTGGTACCCCGTTCAGTACGAAGGGCAAGAATGCTCTAAGAACATCTTCTACACGGGTGCCGCCCCTAACCAGCAGATTGAGCCAGCAGTGGATTGGCTGTTAGAAAACTCGGGCACTGAGTTCTTCTTGGTCGGTTCTGACTATGTCTTCCCACGGACAGCTAACACCATCATCAAGGAACAGTTGGCTGCCAAAGGTGGCACGACTGTCGGTGAAGACTACCTGCCCTTGGGCAACACTGAGGTGACTCCGATTATCACCAAGATTAAAGCCGCACTGCCTAATGGTGGCGTGATCTTCAACAGCTTGAATGGTGACAGTAACGTAGCGTTCTTTAAGCAATTGCAAGGCGCAGGCATGGATCCGGAAATGTATCCGGTGATGTCAGTCAGCGTGGCCGAAGAAGAAGTTCGCCAAATCGGTAAAGAATTTTTGATTGGCCACTACGCTGCTTGGAACTACTTCCAAACTGTGGAGTCTCCCGAAAACGAGAAGTGGGTCGCTGACTTCAAGGCGGAATATGGTGACGATCGCGTGACCAATGACCCCATGGAAGCCGCTTACATCATGGTTTATCTGTGGAAGCAAGCCGTTGAGCAGGCCGGTACGACGGACATTGCCGCCGTACGCGAAGCCGCCTACGGTCAAGAGTTTGCTGCGCCAGAAGGGCCAGTAACCATGAACCCCAATCACCACATCTCTAAGACTGTCCGGATTGGTCAAGTACGCGATGACGGTCTATTCGACATCGTGTCTTCGACGGATGGTCCTATCGATCCGGTGCCTTGGAACCAGTACGTCCCTGATACCATCGGGTTCGCCTGTGACTGGTCTGACCCTGAAAAGGGCGGCAAGTATGAGGTCGAAGGCGCCTAACGTTTGCGCTGATTGGTATGCAACCTGAAGTAAAGGAGAGCAAAACTTTGCCGTGGTTGGCGAGATCTTGCTCTCCTTTTTCTTTGGTAGCAAAAGGTACAGTTCCCTAGCATTGGACAAGGGTATAGCTAGCACAGCGTTTTCTCGGCATTAAGTGGGGCATCCATTGAGGGGTCGCAGCCAGCGAATTGAGCAGTTCAGATGGCAAAAATGTTCAATCGAGTCGGTTGAACATTAGCCTCCTGTTGTCTAAATCGGAGGTCAGCACATCTGCTGCTCAGATTCAGCAGCAGTCGCGATTTTTGG
>CAZLYS010000438.1:0-4791 GCA_964563415.1 uncultured Halomicronema sp. | reverse complement strand
CTCTGTTGATTCGACCCAAATATCGCCAGAGTGATTTTCAACAATTCTTTTGCAAGTTGCCAATCCAATGCCAGAGCCAGGATACTCATCGTTGTCATGAAGGCGTTGAAAGGTTTGAAAAATCATGTTGAGGTTGGCATCAGCAATACCAATACCGTTATCCTTAAAAGCGAAAATATAAGTAGAGTCGGGTTCTGAAGAAACAGTGATCTCAATTTCAGGAATCACTTCGGGTCGAGCAAACTTGAGAGCATTTCCAATTAAGTTTTGAAAAAGTTGAATGAGTTGCACTTCTTTGCCAAGAACTGAAGGCATTTCTGAATAAATTATTTTTGCCTCTTTCTCTTCTATTAACATATTTAAGTTAAAGAGAGCTTCAGCTAAAACCTGATTGCAATCAACGGGTGTTAAGGCTTCACGCTCTTTTCCGATAGTCGCATAGCTAAGCAAGTCTTTAATGAGCCGGTTCATACGATTGCCAGCATCTAAAATATTTTCCAGATATTGACTAGCATCAGTGTCTAATAGGTCAGGATATTGTAGGCCCAGAATTTTCGCATAACCAATCACGCCTTGCAAAGGTTGTTGTAAATCATGCGAGACAATATGAGCAAACTGTTCTAAATCTTGGTTAGATTGGGTGAGTTCTTGATTCCTAACTTCAAGCTGTAATTGTAAATCTCGTAAATGTAGTTGATTTTCAATTCGGGCTAACACTTCGGCTTCCTGAAAAGGCTTGCTAATGTAGTCGGCTCCTCCCACAGCAAAAGCCTTAACCTTATCCAGTGCATCATCTAAAGCACTGATAAAAATAATAGGAATTGCTTGTGTTGCAGGGTTCTCTTTTAAAAGTTTGCAGGTTTCATATCCATCAACATCAGGCATTTTAATGTCAAGCAAAATCAAGTCAGGAGCGTCTGCCTTGATCGAGATCATGGCATTTTGACTATTAAGAGACTTACGCACCTCATAATTCTTTTTGCTCATCATGGCTGACAGTAATCGCAAATTATCTGGCGTATCATCAACGACTAATATTTCCTTTTTCGAGTGAATATTAAAAGTTGATTTCATGACGAATAGAATTGACTATCTCTAAGATTGAGTCAAACTGGAAATTAAGGTTTTGAGATTTTAAGAAACTTGATAATTCCGAGTACTCTGAAGGGATTTCGGCAATGAGTTTATCAAGCTCTGCATCAGCTCCGCGAAGAGCTGCTTGTTCGAGATCTCTAAGCCAGTTGCGAGGCATTTTTGAGAGTGCATAGGCTAGGCTCGACGATCGCTCACGAGTCAAGCTTTCTCCATATTTTGTGGCCCCTTCTAATTGAGAAACCAACGATGATGGGGACCGTGTCGTCTGCTCTTGCAAGGAGACAATACTCTTGATGGGAATGACAAACCGGAAAACAGTTTTCCATCCAGAAAACACTTGATAAGTTAATTTCCCTCCCATTGAACGGACATATTCTCGACTCACATAAACCCCTAACCCCACGCCCTGATCGAGGTTGTATTCTGGCGGAACAGGCACAAAGTTTTGAGTGGCCTCGGCCGTCCTTAGCGGAGATGAACCACCGGAGGAATGTTCTATCTCGACCCGTAAAGTCCAAGGATGATATTCACCTTGGGAACCGACTTCGTTTGAGTGCGCCCATATCCGAATACTGACTAGCCCTTGCGATAGAGAATTAATAGCATTATCTGATAAGTTGATCAGCACATCACGTAGCTTGCTTTCATCAGTACAGATGAAACAAGGTAATTCTGTTAAGGGCTGAATTGTAAACTGGAGTTGTTTTGCTGCAGCTTGAGGCTGTAATTGGTTATACAGGGTTTCTAAAAGTTCTGGAAGGTTAAAACAAACGTTATATTCACTAATATCTTTTTCTAGCTGAGTTACTTGTGAAATTGCCCTAATAAGGGTGAGTAAAGACTGTCCATTTTGATGAATGTGTCTAAACGCATCTTGATGCTTAAACGATAGATGTTGATCTGCAAGAATGACTTGCGTGAATCCTAAAATGACATTCAGTGGCGTGCGTAATTCGTGGCTGACATTGGCCAGGAAGCGTGTCTTGGAGTTGTTGGCAGCTTCAGCTTGTTTTTTAGCCGCAGCTAGTTCAGCCGTGCGTTGGGCAACGCGATCTTCCATTTCGGTGAATACGGTTTGAAGCTGACTCGCCATGGTGTTAAAGGTTTTATAGAGACCTTCAAACTCTTGAATTACTTGGGTTTTGAGAGATTGCTTAAGATTACCTTGGGTGATCGCCTGACTAGCGGTAACTAGTTCCTGAATTGATTGATTAATCCAGCGGGAGGTGATGAGGCAACTAAGAACGGCGATCGCGGCAGCCAGTAGGCACATCAATACAGTGATGCGAGTGTTTTGATTGATCTGTTCAATGAATTCGGTTTCTGGCACCACGACCACAATTCGCCAGTTCAAGCCTAAGTTATCCTGACACGGAACAACATTGACATAATGGTCAATCCCAGCAATTTTCAACACAGCGCTGTTGCGATTCGCAGCGGTATCATCTGGCAGAGACGATTCTAGAATTTGGCGTGTTGCTGCTTGGATCACAACGTCTTGGCTGTCGATCGCTAACAATCGCTGAGCTTCACCCTCAATAATTTGATAGGCCGGATACTGACTGGAACTGGCGACTAAGGTCCCATCCGGCTCTATGACAAAAATCGTTCCACCATGAGCTTGAGTCAACGTCTGCAAAAAGCCATTCATCTGCGACACCAGCAAATCAACCCCAATTACCCCAAGGAGTTGCTGCTGAGGATCAAAAAGCGGGTAACTAGACGACAGTGACAACACTTCTGGCTTGTCATCCCAGGGGTACAGGTCACTCCAAACTGGTTGCCCAGCAGCGGCAGCATCGGCATACCAGCCTTCCTCGACAACTGGCTCAGGCGCTGACAAGACCGTGCCCCGGGTGCGATTGCCTTGACTATCGGTTTCATATACCGTCATCTGATCTAGCGCTGAGGCCCGCGTTTCATTGATGAAGAGTTGCCCCTGTGGTGTCCGTTCTACACCGATGAACTCTCCGGCCTCGTTTGCAAAATTGATGTACCCAACATCGTAAATCTGCATCTGCCGCCAAAAAAATTGGCCCATGCGGTCAAAATCATCTAACGGCAACAGACCGAGCTCGATCGCGGCCACATTCGCTTGGTTAATCTGTTGCGCCATTTGCAATTGTTCTTCAATGTAATAGCTGACATGGCTAGCCGTTTCTTGACGCAATTCCAGGGCCAACTGGTGCACCGCAATTCGACCATTGCGTAAAGATAGCCAACCCGTCAAACCAACCGCCACCACAATTTGTAGCGTGTAAGGTACCTTCAAAACTAAGGCTAGAGGCAGCTTTCTTGGGTTGTTAAAGAACCGAGGAAACCGAGGAAAAGTAGCCACAGCAGTACCGATAGCAGAGAAGACAGAACTCAATCTAATTATCATCCATCTGACAACAGAGTCATAATTTGGTCGAACTGAAAGTTTTCTGTCAGGGTGTTGAGCAGTTGCATTAGGGGCAGTTGTTCGGGTGGCAGTTGTTCAATGAGTGTCAATAACTTTTTATCAGACCCCGTTAAAGCTGCTTGATAAAGCTGTTGACGCCAAGACCCGGGCAGCTGTTCAATAGCTGCACGTCGTTGAGAGGGCGAAAACGTCTGTCTATCTTGGGAGGGCGGCACCAGCGGTTCGTCGGCACCCAGGTAAGAAAGCGTTAAATGCTTACTTAAGATCTCCAGCAGATCAGCGTCTTGGCTCGGCCAATACAGCACGTCGTCAAAATCATTAGTCACTTGCTCGACTGAAGAGAGATCTTCGCCCTTTGGCACTGAAGCAATGACCTTAGTAGGCCATGAAGAAGTTCTTGCCCTGGTTGAGGCCTGATTTTGAGTCTCTTGGTGAATGTGCTGAGCGATAGAGGAGCCATTGACCTTGGCCGCGTGTAAGTCGATGAATAGTAGATGCGGCTGCCATTCTGACCACAACTGTAAAGCCTCTTGGCTGCTGCTGGCTGTCCGTAAGTCGACGTCTAAAGGCGAGAGCACTTGTTTAAGTTGATAGTTATCTTGAAATTGACTATCGACGATGACAATTCGATATGGCGGGGTTGGTGTAGCGTGAGAAGTACTTTTAGTCGGTACTGGAGCAATTTCTTCAGTTGTATTTTTGCCTCCAGCAATGACCCAGATATTGAACTTAAACAAACTTCCGTGGTTGATTGTACTGTTAACCGTAATGTTGCCGCCCAGCAAATTCACAAACTTCTGACTTACCGCCAGCCCCAGCCCCGAGCCTTGCGCAGTTTGGCAACCTGACTGAGTTTTATAAAAGGGTTGAAACAGGTTATCGAGTTCTGCAGGAGTAATGCCCTGGCCCGTATCTTCGACTTCGAAGGCGAGATTGAGGCGGGTTGTCTTGGCGTCAATTTTAATTTGATTTCGCGTATATACCCGCAGTGTAACGCGGCCGGACTCTGTAAATTTGATGGCGTTGTTGCAGAGATTGATTAAAATTTGCCATAATTTATCGCGATCAGAGGTAATTCGCTGGGGCAACTCGGCACTGAGTTGGAAGACCAGGGCTAAATCTTTGGCGGCTGCTTGTTTGCGCAGTACCGGCTGTAGATCTTGCAGCAATTGAGGCAAATCAAAGGGCTGAGACAGCAACTGACTTTGTCCAGCCTCTAGACGCGCCACTTCGAGGACGTTATTGATCAAACTGAGTAGATCGTGACCATTACGACTAATGATGTCACTGTA
>CAZLYS010000437.1:0-4806 GCA_964563415.1 uncultured Halomicronema sp. | reverse complement strand
ACCGTACTTCTTACGCTCTTTGCAGCGAGGATCGCGAGTCAAATACCCTTCAACTTTCAGGGGCTTGCGATTTTCGGGATCCAACTCACATAGGGCTCGAGCCACACCCATCTTGATGGCATCGGCATGCCCTGTCAGCCCCCCGCCACGAACATTCACCAGAACGTCGTATTCGTTTTCTAAACCCAGAGTTTCTAGTGGCGCTTTTACAGTAGAGAGATAAGCGGGATTACCTTGCAGATGTTCTGCACCTGGACGACCATTAATCTTAATTTCACCGCTACCAGGTACCAAGCGGACGCGAGCAATTGCCGACTTCCGTCGTCCCGTCCCCCAATAGACAACGCGTTCAGTGGTGTCAGTAGCTTGCATTAGGCTTGTCCTCCAGGAATCGTATCGATAGTAAGCGTTTCGGGTTGCTGAGCAGCATGGGGATGCTCAGGACCGGCATAAACCTTGAGCTTCGTAAACAGCTTGCGGCCCAGAGCATTCTTAGGCAACATCCCTTTCACAGCTTTCTCAAGGATGCGTTCTGGGATCCGATCTTGAAGCTGAGCAAACGTTTCTACTTTCATGCCGCCAGGGCGACCGGAGTGGCGGCGATAGAGTTTTTGGTTCGCTTTATTGCCAGTTACAACAACTTTCTCAGCGTTGACGACGACAACGAAATCGCCCGTATCCATATTTGGTGTAAAGGTCGGCTTATTTTTGCCGCGCAAAACGCTTGCAATCTCAGTCGCTAGCCGCCCTAATCGCTGATCAGCCGCGTCAACGACGTACCATTTGCGCTCAACTGTGTCTGTTGGTGGAATGTAAGTCTTAGTCATGGTTTTCTAGAACGAATTCAGTGAAGATAATCAAAATAACAAAGGAGTCCGTAGCGTTTTAGACGGCAATCGCGGGAGAAATTTGGGGTAAATGAAAATGAGGCTGAGTGTCGTACCAAATATCAGACTCAAAGGGGAAGTCTTCGTAACCGACTCGGAGTAAGCAAAGACCGGTGGCTGGAGCAGCATATTTCACGCGCTCTCGTTGGCGACCTTGCCAGAGGTTGGTGAACTCATCGACACTTAGCAACCCTCGCCCGACCTGCACCAAAATCCCCATCAAGAGTCGTACCATGCCGTACAAAAAGCCGTTGGCTTGCAACTCCACGGTAACGAACGGATCACGGCGTTGACACTCAGCACTTTGCAAGTCTACCCAAGCATGAGGACGCTTTGAACCAGCCCTTTGGAAGGCAGTCAGGTCGTGATAACCAACCAAGGGAGTAAGCGCAGCTTGCATCCTTGCTGTACTCAAAGACTCATAATAATAGTGCCAAGAAAACGGGCGAATGAATAGATTGGGCACCGGGTGAGTATAGAGGGTATACCGATAGCGACGCCACTGAGCGGAAAATTGAGCGTGCCAGTCATCTGACACCACTGTTGACCCGCGAATCATAATATCGGCTGGCAAGCGACTATTCAGGATACTGGCCCAGCGACAGGCTGGAATTAAAGTTGGTGCCTGAAAATGCGCGACTTGCGCTGCTGCATGTACTCCCGTGTCGGTACGCCCAGCACCACACAGCGTTACTGGTGCCCCCAAAAAACTCGCGATCGCAGACTCGATATCGCCCTGAACGGTACGCTCTCGCGGTTGCCGCTGCCAACCATGAAAATGAGTCCCGACGTACTGTATGACCAATGCCACACGGTGATACTCAGTATCCCGCAGAGGAGAGGCAACAGCCGACGATTCCAATAGAGGACTTACAGAAGACATAGTAAGTAGACAGCAGCAAGCCCCTAAGTCAACTCGATAATGGCCATCTCGGCATTATCGCCGCGACGACTCACTGTGCGCAACACTCGCGTATAGCCACCTTTGCGATCGGCATAACGCTCCGGTGCTTGCTCAAATAAGGCATGCACCAAGTTGGCATCATACATATAACCGAGGGCTCGACGACGAGCCGCTAAAGAGCCATCCTTAGCCAGCGTAATCATCCGATCAGCTTCAGAGCGCACCGCCTTAGCCCGAGCCTTGGTGGTTGTAATTTGGCCATTACGAATTAACTCTGTAGTAAGCGATCGCAATAAAGCCCGACGCTGATCAGCCGGCTTCCCCAATTGCGGAACACGACACCCATGTCGCATGTTGACCTCCCCCTTTACGTTCACACAACTCAACAATAAAAAACCGAAGCAGAGCACTTCGGAAATTAGCTCGGTTCAACCGAGCAAAACATCTTGGCTAAGAGGTCTTAGCAGACTTTTCAGCCGGCAGCGTAATTCCCAAGCGCTGCTGCAGAGCTTCAATCACTTCATCTGCAGACTTCTGACCAAAGTTCTTGATTTCCAACAGATCTTCTTGAGTGAAGTCTAGGAGATCAGCAACAGAGTTAACCTGTGCCCGCTTCAAGCAGTTGTATGCTCTCACAGACAGCTGTAGCTCTTCAATAGGAATATGATTAGCCGGATCTTCTTCTTTGGGTTCCTCTTCAGACTTTGGCTCTAGGGTGACGTCTTTGAGGGGATTGAACAAAGAGACTAAGATTGCAGCTGCCTCACTCATTGCTTGTTGAGGTGTTAGGCTACCGTTTGTGGTGACTTCCATGAGCAAGCGGTCTTTCTTGAGAGCACCGCCTTCCATGACGTCTTCAACTGTGTAGTTAACCTTTCTAACCGGCATGAACACCGCGTCAATTTGCATGAAGTCAAGAGCAGCGGCTTCGTCATGGCTACGTTCAATAGCCCGATAACCATTGCCCTGCTCAATCCGGAACTCCATTTCCAGCGTATAACCTTCCGCGACTGTGGCAATGTACTGCTCAGGATCAATGACTTCCACCTCTGACGGCAAGTCAAAATGACCAGCCGTCACCTTAGCGGGCCCTTGAACAAGCAAACGACCAATTTGAGGTTGTGCCGAATAGCTCTTGAGGACGACCTCCTTCATATTCAAGAGCACATCCAAGACGTCTTCACGCACACCTGGCACAGTTGAAAACTCATGAGTTGCCCCAGCAATCCGGACTGCTGTAATCGCAGTACCTTCTAAGTTTGACAATAAAACTCGCCGCAGAGCGTTGCCGACGGTAATCCCCTGGCTGCGCTCTAAAGGTTCAATAACAAAACGACTGAAGTGACTTTGATCGTCACCAATCGATGACTCTACGCACTCGACCTGAAATTGTGCCACTGATGTGCCCTCTCTATGCCTTACCAGTACTCTGAAACGTCTCAGACTAAACGCGTCGCCGCTTAGGAGGACGACAACCGTTATGAGGAATTGGCGTTACATCACGAATCAATGTAATTTCTAACCCAGCAGCCTGTAACGCCCGAATCGCCGTTTCTCGACCAGCGCCAGGACCACTGACCATGACCTCAATCTGTCGCATCCCTTGATCCATCGCGCGGCGGGCAGCACTGTCAGCAGCGGTTTGCGCTGCAAAAGGAGTCCCTTTCTTTGCACCTTTAAAGCCACTTGCGCCTGCTGAGGACCAAGAAACTGCACCACCATTGGTGTCAGTAATGGTCACAATGGTGTTATTGAACGTGGACTGAATGTGGGCCACCCCATTGGGGATATTCTTCTTCGTCTTACGCCCACCCGATTTCTTTGTTGGTTTAGCCATTACCTGTCTGCCATATAATCCTTAAAATCAGCGAAAGAGGTGCGCCCTAAAACACCGCCTAAAGGGTAGACGACATCTTAAGACCCACCAATAAAGTTACGTTACTTCTTAGGCGCTTTCTTTTTACCTGCCACAGTACGCTTGCCACTGCGACGAGTACGCGAGTTAGTTCTAGTTCGCTGACCTCTAACCGGCAGACCGGCTCGATGACGACGCCCTCGATAGCAGCCGATATCCATCAACCGCTTAATATTCAAGCCTTCAAGGCGACGCAAATCACCTTCAACCTGATAGTCATTCTCAACAGAATCACGCAGGCTAGCTACATCAGAATCAGTCAAATCACGCACTCGAATATCAGGATTAACTCCTGTCTTATCAAGAATCGCTTTTGACCGGCTCAAGCCAATACCGTATATGTATGTCAGACCAATTTCAACCCGCTTGTCTCTTGGCAGGTCTACGCCAGCAATCCGTGCCACTGACTATCTTCTCCCCATGAACCTCATCTGATTTCGATGCAGTTTAGCCGTGAGATTCCAAACTGCCAGGTGAACAAGCCACCACTTAAATAACCGAAAATCTTCAACATAAACCACGAACCCAGAGAATTTATCCCTGACGTTGCTTATGCTTCGGATTTGAGCAAATCACCATCACTCGGCCTTTACGACGAATGACGCGACATTTATCACACATTCTTCGGACGGATGCGCGGACTTTCATGTCCCTGTTCTCAGCACTCCACTACAGAATTGCGATTCTAGCAAAGTCAAGTAGCCTTAGTCAAACAATTTGCAACCTAAAAACCAGACTCAAGGCAGTAGACCTCTTGCAAGAGGCTAAAATAAGGCCCCCTTTGCTATCCCACACTTTGAGAAACCGCTCTTGAAGGTTTTGTCCGTCCCTCATGTCAGCTCGAAATTCTCCAAGTATTTTGGGATTTTAGTAAGCGCTCAGCATTGATGAAAGAGGTCTAAGCTATTTGATGACAACACGATGACTTTAGCTATTAACCTACCAACAAAAACGCTTCCCAGGACCTGAGAAGCGTCTTGAAGCAGCTAAAATTTACGCCTTGAGGGGGAATTAAGCACCCCGCTTTAGGGCCGCTTCAACCTGCTTAAATTCTTGCTCTAAACGAGTCTTAAGCTTTGCAGGAATGGGGCGGTTGGGAT
>CAZLYS010000436.1:0-4811 GCA_964563415.1 uncultured Halomicronema sp. | reverse complement strand
CCATAGATTGCTGCGCTTGCCTTTAGTGGTTGACTGGACATACCATCCGGGAAAAACAATCACTGCTTTGACGGGGAAATTTCTTCCTGTGCTTTCCTGTAAAACTTGTCGACTCCAATTAGCTTGAGCCTTTGCCTGAGTAACGGGATCACGGTAAGGCGAATGTCCATTAATCAACAAAGTTTCTCCATCAAACTGGATTTCAGAATGCCCTTTACTAGGTTTGCTATAGGTTTTGGTTTCAACGGTGAAAATGCCGCGATCGCTAATGATGATGTGGTCAATGTTGAACCCATCGCCCAAAATATCGTGAAAAACTCGATATCCCTTTGCCTGCAAATCTGAGAGAAACTGGCCGACGGCTTTCTCGCCGTCACGCGCCATCTTGAGTCGTCTTGCCCGCTTCACAATGAAGAACAGTCTGACTAGCGAAATGCTGACGACTGGAATCGCAACAATTAGGGCTGCGGCTGGGTTAGGAGGCGTCTGAGTGTGCCACTTTCGCCATTCAATAAGCACCATCACCACGCTCATGGCGATCGCTGCAATCCAGACAATTGCTTTGTCATTTAGCAAGCGCTCTAGCTCTTCGTCGAGAGACTGACCAGGATTACGCAGCGGCTTGTCTTTTAAGGGAGAGCGACGCTTTGACTGCGATCGCCGTTTGAGAAAAGTCACAGATGCAAACTCCATCAGCCGACTTCCTCACTAAGGTTCCCGGAGAGTGTGGCCAGTGGTCAGTTTGGTGAACTTTGATGTCAGGCTTATGCGATCTCCCCAACCTCTTATTCTCCAAACAAACCTTCTCAAACCAACCAGGAAAACAGTTCATCGACTGTCAGTGAGAAATTGCCCATGAAGGCTGTCAGCAGCAGGTCAGTATCCGCGTTATCTAAAACTTCCAGTTCTCGACTGGGTCGAAAGATAAAAATAGTTTGCTCATCGGGGCCAATCAGCCAGCCTATCTGAATTCCGTGTTTGAGGCAGTGCAAGATATTTTTGGTGCCTCGCGTCTGGCGTTGATCAGGAGAGAGGATTTCGATGGTTCAACCAGGAGCAAGTGGAAAGAGGTTCGAAATTTCCCCGTTCTCATCGCACGATTAATCGCCGCAACCAGCTCCCCTCGAATTGCGCTGTGCTTTCCTAGTGGCATCGGCTTCTGAAAATTTGTCCGTCGATATATTCACATAGCAGCTTCATTCCTGGCAATACAAGAAACTCTTCTACTGTTAATGTGTTGGCAGACATCTAAACCATTACTTCTAAACCTCAAAGTCGAGAAGTTGCCAACTTTCGTACATTGCCAAGAAGAAATAGTATAGTGTCAGAAAAAAATCTTAGGATTCAAGAAAAACTTTTAAAATTATCGCTATTCAGCAAATAGGTGCGAGATGTCCCTTCCCGCTCAACCAAATCAACAAGAATTTTAAGATTTGGCAACAGCTCTTCCTTGATTCGCAAGAAATTTCCGACTCTGATTCCATTCATATAGTGAAATTCCTTAATTGACTCAGGGAGTTCTTCGATGCTGGGCATCGGCGATTCAAGTAAAATTGGAACAATCCGAGGAATGAATGTGGTTGTTTTCTTGGAAGCTTCAAGAGCTATGCTGATTTCCATTACGATTGGATCATTTGGTCTTCGTCCACGCTCATCCATTAGCTCAACCCAACGATCTCCTATTACCGCAAAAAAGACGTTGGTTTGCTGAATTGCTTGCTCGATCACACTGTCATAAGTTTGCCCAAATGGGATTGATTCCGCTTCCACATCGAGAAAAACACTTTTGAAGCCCGCTTCGAAGCAAAATTCCTTAATCTGGGACATTACTGCTTTAGCAGAAGAATCATCTCTTCGATAAGAAAGAAATGCGGTGCTTCCTTCTATTGCGAGACGGTCTTTGGGGGCATATTCTCCAACCGGAAGCTTCATGCGTAGAAATAAGTCGTCATATAATTTCGATAATGGAAGTGAAGGGTTAAGCCTTCGTGATATGAGAAAATGATTAACTTCCTCATCTATGATTTCTCTGGGGACTTCTTGAAGCTGCTCAAAATCATCTTGTAAAAATAAAGATTGAATAGTTTTCAATAATATGTCTTTTGTAAGAGACAAGTTGATTGTTTGTGACACATTGCTAATCTCATTTGGAACACTTTCTCCAAGCTCGGGCGAAATAATGACGATTGGTGGATCAGCACATGTTATCTTCCCTTCTAATATATCTACTGTTAGTCCATCTGATGTTAATATCTGATATTCACACGCCTGATTTCTTTTTCGTGCTAAATCAGGTATTTCAAAACTCTGTAAATCAAAGATACTTAAGAGATCACCAATCAAAGATAAATTAGCACGGTTGATTTCAGAGATATTGATTACCCTAGGGAACCTTGTGCTATATAATGCAGTTCCCAGAGGACCTAAACGTATATAGCTTCCAATTGAATCCTCTTCATGTTGAGAAGCTGTAGATACCAGCCTCATTTGCTCTCTTGAAAAGCTCTCACGATCAAATTGATATAGTGCATCAGCAAGTCTACTGTCTGGAGCAATGCTCCACTGGAGGACAGGTCCAAGGTTGAGATGATGGGCAATAAAGTGACTGATTTCAAGAGCAGACTCGCTAACAACAATGGGCCTTCTAAGAAGAATAGATCTCTTAATAGCTTGTGTTACTGCAGGGGAAATAGGTGCCAGTCTTGCTATATATTCTTGCTTGCGATTAACTAATTCAAGTAAACGAAGGGTATATCTCTGTAGATAGTTTTTCTGTCCAAGCAATATGTCTTTATCAGTTGAATTCATGCGCCAAGGTGGTGGTGACGGCAAATTCAAGTGACCATCCTTAAACCATTCACTAAAAGGATTCTCATTCATGACAAGCTTCAATACTTTGGATTTCCGGACGTGAAAATACCATACCTATCTGCTACATTTTCTAAATCTTTGATTTCTTGCTTCGACTTCTCGATAATAGTAAGCAATTTAGGCAATGCCCTGTCTAGTTGCACAAACAACTTAAGCGATCGCCCCTCCCCCTTCCTTCTCGGGTAAACCGGCTCGCATCAGTTGGAACCATTCCAGTAGATTGTCGAGTTGCTTTTCTGGCTTCAGCACACCCAGGCCACGCACTGTGACTTTGTTATTGGCATAGACAAAACGGGACTTGAGGTGGCCGGGAATTTTATCGAAGAGCAATTTCCAAGCGGGTTCTTCCATCGGGGTTTCGAGGAGGATGTGCTGTTTGCCTTCGGGTTTGATGCGGGCAAAGCCGAGCTGTTTGCCGAGTTGCTTCAGTTCCAAGATGCGGATGAGCTGTGCGGTGGCGAAGGGGATGGTGCCGTAGCGATCGTTGAGATCAGCGGCGACTTGGGCGAGTTCCCGCTTGCTGTCAGCGGCGGCAAGGGCGCGGTAGGCCGTCATCTTCTGTTCCGTGTCATCGATGTAGTCGTTGGGGATGAAGGCCGTGACCTTGAGATCCACTTGGGTGTCGTCCACCTTGGGAATTTCTTGCCCACGAATTTCAGCGATTTCTTCCTCCAGCATGTCCATATAGAGGTCAAAGCCGACGGCATCCATCTGGCCGGACTGCTGCACGCCGAGTAGGTTGCCGACGCCGCGAATTTCCATGTCGCGCATGGCGAGTTGATAACCGGAACCAAGCTGGGCGAATTCTTGAATGGCGCGGAGTCGCTGACGAGCCTTAGGCGACAGGGTCTGCTGGCGGGGGTAAAACAGCCACGCGTGAGCTTGAATGCCCGATCGCCCCACTCGACCCCGGAGCTGATACAGCTGAGATAGACCGAATTTTTGCGCATCCTCAATCAAGATGGTGTTGACGCGGGGAATATCCAGACCCGATTCAATGATGGTGGTGCAGACGAGAATATCGGCCTCGCCGCTGCTAAAGCCGAGCATGGTGGATTCCAGTTCGCCCTCTTGCATTTGCCCGTGAGCAATCATAATGCGGGCTCCAGGAATCCATTCCCGCAGGCGAGCGGAGACTTCCTCAATGCCTTCGACTCGGGGTACGACGTAGAAAATCTGGCCACCGCGATCGAGTTCCTGACGGGCAGCACTGCGAATGGCTTCCGGATCGTAGGGGGAAAGGTGGGTTTTGATGGCGCGACGGGAGGGCGGGGGCGTGGTGATTAGACTCATTTCCCGCACGCCGGAAAGGGCCATGTAAAGGGTACGGGGAATCGGTGTGGCGCTGAGGGTGAGCACATCCACTTCAGTTTTCAGGGCCTTGATTTTTTCCTTCTGGTTCACGCCAAAGCGCTGCTCTTCGTCCACGACCATCAGGCCCAGATCTTTGAACTGCACGGTTTTGCCCAACAGCGTGTGGGTACCCACGACGACGTCGAGTTCCCCCGTTTTGAGGCGTTGCAGGATATCTTTCTTTTCTTGAGCCGTGCGAAAACGGTTTAACAGACCCACTTGAATCGGGTAGGGGGAAAAGCGTTCTTTCAGCGTGTGGTAATGCTGCTGGGTAAGGATGGTGGTCGGTGCCAGCAACGCTACTTGTTTGTGGGAATTGATAGCTTTAAAGATGGCGCGGACGGCGACTTCCGTTTTACCGAAACCAACATCGCCGCACACCAGGCGATCCATGGGGCGATCGCTCTCCATATCTCGCTTCACATCCTGCACCGATTTGAGCTGATCTGGCGTGGGCTGATAGGGGAAGGAGTCCTCCAGTTCTTGCTGCCAGGGCGTATCAACGGGAAAGCGGAAGCCTTCGAGTTTGGCCCGTTGAGCGTAGAGCTTGAGCAAATCGACCGCCACTTTTTGGACAGCTTTGCGAG
>CAZLYS010000435.1:0-4818 GCA_964563415.1 uncultured Halomicronema sp. | reverse complement strand
CTCATGTTCAAGCGGTTAGCAACTGCTGCCTAGAGATCTCAAATAGGTTCTATAACGCAAAGCAGTTGTGGGGTTGGGCCAGGGGTTAGGCATCGAGATTGGTAAGGCGTTGGAGCGATCTCGATGTTTAGCCAATTTTTCTCAATAGACCTCTTGCACGAATAAAATAAGGCCCCCTTCCGTCCCCCAAATTTGGGGGAAACTGCTCTTGAAGGTTCTGTATGTCCCTACCATGGGCTCGAAAGTCCCCCAGTATTGGGGGCTTAAAGCCCTCCGGGCATACAAGAAAAGGGGGCGCTCAGCATTGATGCAAGAGGTCTAATATCTAGGCAAAAAAAACGCCCCGGTTAAGGGGCGTCAGATTTCACGCATGAAACCCTCAAGGAACAGGGAATAACACTAGCTGGCGAGATAACCTCGCACATTGCTCTTACGGCGGCGTAAGTGCTTGAGCGCTTGTTGCTCAAGCTGACGTACTCGCTCGCGGCTGATGTTTAGCCGATTGCCGACCTTGGCAAGAGATAACTCATTGCCATCGTTGAGGCCATAACGCAACGTAATGACTTCTTGCTGTTGGGGCGTCAACTCCGCTAGCAACGTCCGAATATCCTGCTTTAGAGACTCTCGCACGGTGTAGTCTTCAGGCGAAGCTTTTTCGTCTTCGAGCAGCTCTTGCAACTCAGTATCTTGGTTATCACCAATGCGGACATCCAGTGAAATCGGCTGACGCGAGATGGTGAGATATTCCCGGACCTGCGCAACATCTAGCTCTAGAGCCTCAGCAATCTCAGCAACTGACGCACTGCGACCTAGCTTTTGAGATAGCTCGCGCTGCACCCGCTTGATCTTGTTGAGTTTCTCAGTTATGTGAATTGGTAAGCGAATCGTACGGGCCTGCTGGGCGATCGCCCGGGTGATGGCCTGACGAATCCACCAATAAGCATAGGTTGAGAACTTATAACCTTTAGTCGGGTCAAATTTCTCGACCCCGCGCTCAAGCCCCAGGGTGCCTTCCTGAATGAGGTCAAGAAACTCTAGGTTGCGCTTCTGATATTTTTTAGCGATCGCCACCACTAGACGCAAATTCGCCTCAATCATTTTGCGCTTGGCCCGCTCACCATGGCGCAGCAGTTGCTTGAGCTCGTCAACTGAGAGCTTGGCAGCCTCAGCCCAAGCTTGATAGCTGACTTCGTGCTCTTGCTCCGACTGCAAATTCTCGCGAATCTCCAGCAACTCCATCATGCTCTGAACCTGCTTGCCCAGAACGATTTCTTCTTCGTGAGTTAGCAGCGGCACTCGACCTATCTCGTGTAGATAGGTGCGCACAGCGTCGGCGGAGAAAGGTACTTTAGTTTTTGATTTACGGGCATTCACTTTGGGCATGTTTTCGCCTCCACTGAAGATGCTGAAGTGGCCTTTCACAAAGGAAAAGAGCCAGTTGACCGCCTATGCAGTCACGAACTAGGTGTGGTCTATCTAAACTAATGCGTCAGAACTATTCCTAAGAAACAGTTACTACCACCCTGAAACACGATTCACAGAAAAGCTGGGATATCTCGTCTGTAATTGACTCGCCTTGAATACAAAACTCTCAATCAGGAAGGACGCAATGCGGAACCGTTATGAGTTTGGATCTCTATCTTAAAACAACTTATTCGTTGCGTAAAGTACTACGACTGTAGTTTTTTAATGAGCTCACGGTGCTCTATATGGACAGTGTTCCCAAGCAAAATCCTGGAATGTCTTATGTACACATGGTTTCATCATTGCTGATAACAACTCCTGGGACTGGGGGAGAACCACCCTGGAAAACCGTACAAATGTTTTAAGTCTTCAAAACTATACAGTTTAGTTTAGTTGAAGCCTGCATCCAGGGCATCATTGTTTCTAATCTTGTAACTAGCCTATGAACACGCTGTGATATCCCAGTGAAATTCAGATGACGATTTGCTGAGAATCATTTCATAACGGCCAGATCCTTGTTGTAAAAGGGGTTGAGCTGAGAAGATGGCTGGCGATGGGAACTGGCAAAAGCGATCGCGTTTCATATCTATGAAATCCATTCAGCGTATCGCTGGAAAAAGTCAACCTTTTACCCCACGCTAGTAAGACCCAAAATTGACCACAGAGTTACAAGGTTTTGTAAGGAGCTCTTCCATGGCTCGCATGTATTACGACAGCGATGCAAATCTCGATCTGCTGAATGGCAAGACCGTCGCTATTATTGGCTACGGTTCTCAAGGCCATGCTCACGCCCTCAACCTCAAAGATAGCGGTGTAAATGTGATTGTCGGCTTGTACGAAGGCAGTCGCTCGATCGCTAAGGCCGAAGCTGAAGGCCTGACCGTTAAGCCTGTGGCTGACGCCGCCAAGTTGGCCGATTGGATCATGATTTTGTTGCCAGATGAAGTACAAAAGCGGGTCTATGCCGACGATATTGCCCCGAATTTAGAGGCAGGCAATATCCTTTCTTTTGCCCACGGTTTCAACATCAACTTTGGCCAAATCGTTCCCCCTGCGGAGGTCGATGTGGTGATGGTGGCACCTAAGGGGCCTGGTCACTTAGTGCGCCGTACCTACACTGAAGGGCAGGGGGTGCCTTGTTTATTCGCCGTGCAGCAAGATGCTTCTGGGAAAGCTCGGGATTTGGCAATGGCCTATGCCAAGGGCATCGGCGGTACCCGTGGCGGCATTTTGGAAACGACCTTCCGTGAAGAGACCGAGACCGACCTATTTGGTGAACAAGTTGTTCTCTGTGGCGGCCTGAGTGAATTGATTAAGTCGGGTTTTGAGACCCTGGTCAATGCTGGCTACCAACCTGAATTGGCTTACTTTGAGTGCCTGCATGAAGTAAAGCTAATTGTGGATCTAGTGGTCGAAGGCGGCTTGGCCACAATGCGTGACAGCATCTCTAACACGGCTGAATACGGCGACTACACCCGTGGTCCTCGCATCATTACTGACGAGACGCGCGCTGAAATGAAGAAAATTCTCAAAGAGATTCAAACGGGGCAGTTTGCCCGCGAGTTTGTCCTGGAAAATCAGTCTGGTAATGCTGGCTTCACCGCTATGCGCCGTCGCGAAGCTGAGCACCCGATTGAAGAAGTCGGCAAGGATCTCCGGGCTATGTTCAGCTGGCTGAAAAAGGTCTAACTGCACATTTCGATCAACCCTCTTGGAGATTAGGAGCGAAACCAACGCAGTTTCGCTCCTTTTTTTAGCAAGGACTAAACTATTTGACGACTGGGCGTCCTAGCAGAAAGAGTTCATTAAAGGTAGTGTGCCGTTGAAAGTTGGGCAGACAACTGACGATTTCATCGCCCGTGCTTCTCAATGCCCTTCTTCAGTAGGTTATGGAAAACCTATGCTTGGCATTCTTCGCAGGTGCCGTGAACAGTGACTTCATAGCCACTTACTTGCCAGTCAGGATTAAGGTGAGTGACATCAATCGGCTGTAAGGTTTGCCAGGGAATATCGGCGATCGCCCCGCAGCTGTCACAACGAAAGTGGTGATGGGCCTCGACATTGGCGTCGTAACGACAGCCCCCTTCATCTAACAAGACTTCGCGAATCAAACCGACCTGTCGCAAGGCTTGCAAACAGTTGTAGATCGTTGCCTGAGAAGATACCGGTGCATCCTGATTTAAATCATTCAAGATCTGCTCAGCCGTGGGATGATCAGTACGACCCAATAAGTTGGCATAGACCGCAAATCGTTGAGGGGTTACCCGCAACTGTCTGCTCTTTAGCGCCTGGACGATTTCCTCTGTGTGTTTTGACATAGTTTCCTTTCCGCGAAGCAACGCCCTTAGGGCTCTCCGCCCCAATTGACTAGATAGCGCTTATTACTTTATTAATAGCATTATCTTTTCTTAATCTGCTGTAGATAAGACTATTTTTATATTTGGAATTATACAAATTGTTGATAAAATCTTAGATAAGAACTATTCTAAGATATAGCAGGACGCAAGCATTCTTGCCTGAGTTGGTGGGTTACTGCAATCAGGCTTCTGGGTCTGGTGATAAACGGGTAGCCCCAATTTGTCTAGAGTTCATTGTTAGGAGATCTGTAATGGCTGTAATCGAAAAGGTACCTCACGTCGTATTTAAGACTCGTGTTCGTGATGAGTCTGTTGAGGGGCCTAACCCCTATCGTTGGCAAGACACAACGACTGAAGACATCTTTGCGGGTAAGAAAATTGCCATTTTCTCTCTACCTGGAGCTTTCACGCCTACCTGTTCTTCCAACCACTTGCCTCGTTATGAAGAGCTGTTTGATGAGTTCAAGGCCCTTGGCGTTGATGAAATTTATTGCATCTCCGTCAATGACGCTTTCGTGATGTTCCAGTGGGGCAAGCAACAAGGCGCTCAAAAAGTAAAGCTGCTGCCCGATGGTAACGGCGAGTTCACCCGCAAGATGGGCATGCTCGTGGACAAGTCCAATCTGGGTTTTGGCATGCGTTCGTGGCGCTACTCGATGGTCGTCAACGACGGCGTCATAGAAGAGATGTTCGTCGAGCCGGGCTACGAGGATAACTGCGGAAGCGATCCCTTCGAGGTCTCCGACGTGGACACCATGCTCGGCTACCTACGAAGCAAATGAGTAAGGGCCGATGAGGCTGCGCCCCCGAGGGGGCGCAGCCCTCGGACTTCAGGCGGTGAGACCGCCAATCACTGGGAGGGTCCCATGAGTCAGTCAGACAAAATCTTCGACGTTGCGGTTATCGGCGGTGGAAGCGCCGGCTCCATGGCCTACCTCCGGTCCGTTCTCAACTTCGACGACACACTTTGGTTCCTTGGGGATGCAGATACCAGCCG
>CAZLYS010000434.1:0-4822 GCA_964563415.1 uncultured Halomicronema sp. | reverse complement strand
TCGGCTGGGGCGCTTGCCATCGAAATCATACCCGAGGCAGTGGTTCACCACGATCTAACCAAACACAAAGGGGTCGTCTACCAGAGCATTAAAAAAGTCTACGGTATGCACCATCAGCTTTCCCGGTGGCACCCGTACCACTGCGGCATCATCGGGCGATGACAGCCCAATCAGCACATTTCCCGTATCGGTCTCAACTGCTAGCTCGCTGCCCTCAAAAGTAGCCTCACTGTCCTCTTTCTTAACTGGGATTAGGGGGAGCTTACTTCCCGACTCCTGCTGTAACCGCGCCAGAGAGCGGCTCAAAACATCACTGCCGACCTTAGAGCCGCAGCCAGCGCAATACATCTTCGGCAGGGACTCATCTGCAATCGCCTGGGTGTTCCGAAACGGCTGTACTCGATGCATGGCGGGAAAGTCGCTGAACAAGTTCATAAACTGGCGATCAATGCGATCTTTCCAACCCCGCATGAGTTTGGATTCAAAGGTGAACGGCCCCCGTGAGGCGATCGCACTCCCATCACCAGTATCAATAATGTTGAGATACTGCTTTTGCGGGGTGAAGGACTTGAGTGGTGCCCCTTGCAAATAAGCCTGCAAATTGTGAAACAACGGTGGCCCCTGCCGTACTGCAAATACCCCTGCTTTAGGACGGGGATAATTTTTCATCGTCGCAACATCTCCCGCCGCAAAAATGTTGGGATGAGAGCAGCTTTGCAGGGTGTCTTCGACCAGTAGAAACCCTTGATCGTCGGTTGCTAGGCCTGAGCCTTGCAGCCAATCAGGAGCAGAGGCATTCGTCACCCAAAAGACGCGATCGCAGGTCACTGTCAAACCCGACTCACAGTGAACTTGCCGTTGTCCTTGCTCAATTTCTTCCAGGCTACAAACAGATTCTTGGAGGTGTAGCTTGACCCCACGTTCGCTAAAGCGGCGATGTAGTCGCTGGCGTGTGCTGCGGTTGCGACCATTGGCAATTTCCAGGCCTCGGTGAAACAAGTGAATGGTGAGGTCAGCGCGCGATCGCCCTAGCTCATCTAGCAGTTGCCAGAGGCGGGTTTGCATATTTAGAGTTAATTCCACACCCCCGACGCCGCCCCCGACGACGGCTAACGAAATTGGTCTTGGTGGGGCATGTTTGACCTCGTTGAGAAACTGCTTCCAAGCTTTGAGTAAGTCTGGCACAGGCTTGGCCGGAATCGCGAAAGCCTGTGCGCCTGGAACGTTTACCGTTGCTGGGGTGCTGCCCGTGTCGATTGACAGCACGTCAAACGCCACAGGCGGATGATGAGCGCAGATGACGTGTTGGTTGTCTATATCGATCGCCACGGCCCGATCCATCATGAGTTGGCAGTTGGCAAACCGGCTCAACGGACGCAGATCAATGTGGGATTCGTCGAAATCGTAGAGCCCAGAAATGTGGCAAGGCAGCATTCCCGAATAGGGCGTATCCACCAGATTGGTAATCAGGGTCAGGCGTACCCCAGGCAGGGGCCGCATCCCAAATTTGCGGAGCACGATTGCGTGGGTATGCCCGCCCCCCACCAAAACTAAATCTTTTGCAATAGGTTGTGCTTGGCGCATTTCAGCCGATGGGTTTAGAGAATTTCCTCAAGATATCGACTTTATCTGAGTTCCACGTGAGTGGCGCGGCTATTGCCGTCTTCAGCAACGATCGGCAATCACAGATCCCTGCCAGCCAATGAAAATTAGGTGACCACCAAAGTATGATCGTGTGGTTAAGCTAGGATTAATTGACTTTAATGATTTCAGGCAATTTCTGAAATCAGATGAATGGCTCAGGCGCTCTCGGCGCTGCAAGCCCTGTTAATCGAGGCATCGTTCGTTTTGCGTGGGGACTGAGCGGAAATGACTATCCGGCGGGCATCAATTTGGGTCTTCTCACTTAATATCCTGGCAATTGTTGTTGCATTCATCATTCATCATCAAGGTGGCAGAGATCCTTTTGGTGAACGAGGATACATTACTTTTTTGTCTGTCCTTCAGCTATTAGCCGTCGCTTGGTTGGCCTATAAAATTCTGCGAGTCAAGACCCGTTCCAAAACGCCTTTACCAAAATCGATCAAACTCTTCTGGTGGCTGATTATTGGGGGCTTTATTTTTTTGGCGGCCGACGAATTCCTAGCGATTCACGAAATCCTTGATCTATTGATACACGATGTCTTCAATCTACAGGAGACGCCTGTTACCGATCGAATCGATGATGTCATTGTCGGACTTTACGGCATGTTTGGGGCTGGGATGGTTTGGGTGTATCGTCGCGAATTGACTTTGGATAAACGAGCTTTGACCTTTCTAAAGCGAGGTTTCTGGCTGTTGGTTGTCATGGTCGTGATTGACTTTGTATCAAACGATCAAGGCTTTTTAGAAAGATTTTTCTTGCCTGAAACGGCTGATTTGATTCAAGCTTATCTGTACCAGATAGAAGATTCTTTCAAGGTCTTGTCTGAAGCCTTTTTTATCCTGGCGTTTTATGCCATTTTGAAAGTGGTTGAGGCAGATCAAAAAGAGCTGGAACACTTGCAAGAAGCATTCCAGCCAGAACTTGAAGAATCAGTTGAGCATTAGCGAAGCAACTGTATCAGTTTATTGATCATCGAGAGCGGCAATCCCAGGTAGAGTTTTGCCTTCGAGCAATTCTAAGCTGGCACCGCCACCGGTAGAAATGTGGCTCATTTGCTCCGCTACACCGACTTTTTCGACTGCCGCGACAGAGTCGCCACCGCCGATGATAGTCGTCACGCCAGAGGGAGTGAGTTCAGCTAGGGTATGAGCGATCGCCTCAGTACCTACAGCAAACTTGTCAAACTCAAATACGCCCATGGGGCCATTCCAGATGACGGACTTGCATTGCTTCAGCGCATCTTGAAACACTTTGACTGCATCGGGGCCAACGTCTAAACCCATCCAGCCATCTGGGATCGATTCAACGCTGACAGTCTGAGCGTTCGCATCGGGTGCAAAATTGTCAGCTACAACGACATCAGTTGGCAGCAACAGCTCAACGCCTTTTTCCTTGGCTTTGGCTTCCAAGGTTTTGGCTAGTTCTAGCTTGTCTTCTTCCACCAAAGACTTACCGACACTTAAGCCCCGAGCCTTGTAGAAGGTGAAAATCATACCGCCGCCGATGAGCAGCTTATCTACTTTGTCTAACAACGTTTCGATGACGCCGATTTTGCTGGAAACTTTGGAACCGCCGATGATTGCAGCGAGGGGACGCTGAGGATTTTCGATCGCTGCCTGCAGGTACTCCAGCTCTTTCTCAATCAAGAAGCCGCCGACAGAAGGACTCAAATACTGAGTAACGCCTTCAGTGGAAGCATGGGCTCGGTGCGCCGTGCCAAACGCGTCATTGACATACAAATCGGCATTAGCCGCCAATTGCTTGGCAAACTCTGGGTCGTTAGCCTCTTCACCAGCATGAAAGCGAACATTTTCTAGTAGGGCCACCTGGCCGTTTTGTAAACCATTGACCGCAGTCGCCACTGCCGGACCGACGCAGTCATCACACTTAACAACGTCTTGCCCCAACAATTCTGATAGACGCTGGGCGACAGGCGTCAGCCGCATTGAATCGACCACCTTGCCCTTGGGCCGTCCAAAGTGACTGCACAAAACAACTTTGGCACCTTTGCCCGTGAGGTCTTGAATGGTCGGCAGCGCAGCCCGAATCCGGGTGTCGTCAGTAATGGCACCGGCATCATCTAGGGGCACATTAAAATCTGCCCGCACCAGTACTCGTTTGCCCGATAAGTCGGCGGCAGTGAGCGTTGCTACTGTCTTCTTTGCCACAGGCTTGAACCTCCCAAGTTGCAATTATTACGTTTCTGCATGGCTGTGACCGAGAAAACCCCAACGGTGAACTACCCTAAGATTGAGGTTGTGCATGACGGCGCTAACGCAGTTCATGATTCTGTTGTCCGTGCTACAGCCATATCCGAGAATCATTCTACCGGAGTCTGTGTATTCGTCTGAGGAGCTATGTTCAAGACGATTTTGTTTCCCATTGATATGAGTCCAGAGGCCCAGCAGGCGGCGAATCTGGCCATTGATTTAGTTAAACAACACCAAAGCCAACTCGTTCTATTGTCGGTGGTGGAAACGAAAGAAAATCCTGACCATCCTGGGCAGGCCTCGACGGAGGCCGTGGCTGCGTTGTTAAACCAAGCTCAAACCCTATTTGAACAGCAAGGTGTGCAGAGCAAGACCATTGAACGCGAAGGTCAGCCAGCCTTTGTTATTTGCGATGTCGCGGATGAAATTGAGGCCGACTTGATTGTCATGGGCTGTCGCGGCGTCGGCTTGATTGAAGAATCGATGCAGGAAAGCGTCACGAATCGTGTCATCAATCTTGCCCCTTGTCCGGTGTTGATTGTGCCCTAAGGGTGGGGGAGTTAGTGAAGTAGGTGAGTGGGTGAGGTGAGGAAGGTCAGTGGGTTAAAGATGAGTCGTAGGGTGGGCAATATCCCTCCCCGCTTTTGGAAACGACAAGCTCATTCCTCTTCATTGCCCACCGACCCCAGCCGAAAATCAAGCCCCAAAAATTCCGAATTCGCTCAGGTGAAACAGCCGAGGATCATGCCTACCAGTAGGACGAAACCCAGCAAGACATTTTGGCGGAAGATTTTGCCATAGAGTGACGGGGGCGGATTATAAAGTCCGAGGAGATAGCCCTCACGACCCCACAAGGCGATCGCCACGGCTAGCGCTAACCAATAGGGCCAGCCTAAGGACATGACCATGCCCACGCCTGCTAGCAAGGCTGCCGTCGCGATAAAAAACACAGTAACGGCCCAAGGGG
>CAZLYS010000433.1:0-4841 GCA_964563415.1 uncultured Halomicronema sp. | reverse complement strand
TGATGCGATCGCAACGGTTACCGTCACCAACAACCAAATTAGCAGTAATGAAACCGGGATTGAGTTTGACGCTATTGAAAACCGGGCTAACGCGACCATTACTGTGACCGGCAATACGATTACGGTTGCTAATGAAGAAGGCATTCTCTTTGATGACATTGAAAACGATACCGAGTCCAATATCACCATCGCAGAGAACAACATTCTCAGCGCGGGAACAGAAGGCATCGAATTTGACGTTATCGAAGACAATGCCAATGCCACTATTACCGTCACCAACAATCAAATCTCGGACGTCGGGGAAGAGGGCGTTTTCTTTAATGACATTCAAGAAAATGCCACGGCGGCTATTACAGTGACGGGTAATACCATCACCAATGCCGGTGATGACGGGATTGAACTCACCTTAATTGAAGACAATGCCAACGTCACTGCGACTGTGACTGACAATACGATTACCAATCCTGGCGCTAATGGCGTACGCATCGAGCACACGGCTGATACAGACTTTTGCCTAGCCCTCGATAACAACAGTGTTACCACTCCTGGTCAAGATGGCTTTGAACTCCTTAGCAATGGAGCCGGTCAGTTTCAAGTGATTGACCAGGCAAATGTGACCGCCAGGAATGTTGGCACCTTTGACCCCGCTGATATTGAGACCAATGCGGACTTTGCCGAGGGTACAGCGGGAGTCGCTCCTTGCCCCTGATGGCTGTTTTCGTCCGGCCTAGTCACACCAGATAAACCGCGTTTGCATCCCGATCGACAGTTTTTCTTCGAATTAAAACTCCAGTCTTTAAATCGGACGCGGTTTAGCTAAAACTCAGTTTTTCATATTTCTAAATGCTGGCTTTTCTCGACTGAATAGAGTTAGTCGAGACCTGCATTTCTGAAATTCCCACGGCAGCAATAGACAACGTAAGCATCAATTCACAACAATCCTCACTAGGAGAAATTCCATGACTATTCAGCCTACTTATCACTGGCAATTCAACGAAAGAAAAGGAAATATCGCCCGCGATGCGATCGGCGGAGTCGAAAGTCGATTTCACCGTACTACTTCTTGGGACGGGCATGGTCGCATTGGCAATGCCGTTAGGTTTAATTCTAGGGAGTCGCGGGTTGTTTTTGACCCTGAAGTGGGTCAGTTCGGCACCAGCGACTTCACCGTGGCGTTTGGCATCAAGATCATGGGCACCGATGGCCAGAACGATCTGGATATTATCGGTACTCGCTCGATGAGCGGGCATGGCAATTGGTTTTCGTTGCGACTTGAGGACAAAGGCAGAAGATTGACCTTTGAAGTCGATGAAAACAGCAAAGGTAAGAACTACGCCTTCGCCAAAACGCCTCGCTTGCCCAACTTGTTCGATAAAAAATGGCACCACATCACCCTGGTAAGAGCGGGACGCACCATTGAGGTGTATCTAGATGGTGTCCTAGTGGCAGAAGGGGCCGCCAAAACCGGCGTGGCCAACATTAAGCGAGCTGTCAATGTGAAGCTCGGTCATTACACCCGGCACACGCCGATCGCCCATTACGAAGACCTGCGCATTTACCATACGGCCCTGACTGCCGAACAGATCCAAGCCCTGATACCGCCCATCAATCGACCCTTGAGCGCGGGTGAGATTGAGCTAGTCGCGACGGATGAGGCTGCTGTTGTGCTTAAGCAAGATGTGGCCGATCTTTCTCCCTTTTCTGGACACTTTAAAGAACTGCGGCTCGGGCCAGACACGGGCGCGACGCTCTATAAAGGCACCGATTTTAAGAATGTGGCGCAAAAGCTGTACGCCGATATTCCAGACATCCGCTTCACCAAGCTCGGCGACTTTCCCCGCTCGGTGCGTATCTGGTCAACAGTCGGGGAGCCCTTTATCGGCAAGTGGATTATTAAAGCGCCGAATGGCCGGTTCTTACACCGGGGTAAGACTCATCTCCAAACCGCGCCCCAGCAGTGGTCAAACGGGCTGTTCAAATTTCATTACAATCTACAGCAGGCTCGGCTACAGCTACTGCCTGGTGCCGACAAAGACAATGCTCTTTTCACCCTATCTGCAGTGGAGGCCCCAGCTAGCCTATTTGTGGATGATTCAGATAGTCTCCCCGGTGAGTTTTCGCTGATCAACCAGGGCGCGGACGAATGGTTAGAACTGGTTAAAGGCAACACCTTTCGCTGGACTCGACAAAAAGACAAGCGTGCCGTTTTTGTACGTGCGATCAAATTCGCCGACAACGAAGGTCAAGTGGGTGAACTGGCACAAGGGGAAGTCGCCCTGTACGAGCACCGCGCTTATCACGGTAAAACCTGGATTTTGTCCGATAGTGCGAAGGTTGCTTTGGGTGAACATAAAAGCCTTGGGGACTTTGGCGGTCTCAACGATCGCACGTCATCCATTCGTTTAGGTCCCGATACCGGGGTGACCTTATTTAAGCATTTCAACTACCGGGTGGCAGAAGACAAACGCGAAGAAGAGATTGAGGATATCGTCAAAAACGTACCAGACCTGAAGGAGAGTCAGATCGGCGACGATGCCCTTTCTTCCATCAAAATCTTTAGAACCATTGCGGCTGAAGACGTTTTCGCTTCTTACACCACCAAGCTGAGCCAAGACTATCGCCTGGTGGGTAACGAGATGGAAGAGTTTTCGGCCTATCGCACCACCCTGCGGTTTGAACCGGACGCAGGCGCGGTCGAGGTTACGGCCACCGATTTCACCACCATTGAAGTGGACGGCATCACCTATGAGATCGATGAAGTGCGATCGGCCACCCTCACGCCCAATGATCTCAACTTCATCATGATTACGTCTGAGGCCGATGGCCTGAACACGCCGGGGCTCAAGATCCAGACCAGCGAAATGGCGGACAACGAACAGGTGGTGATTTTTCCCAACCAGGAAGCCCATCAGCAAATTGCGGAGCTAGAAGACGACGCTCTGTGGAATGCGAAGGACGCCCAAGGCAACTTGATTGTCGATCGCACTGCCCACAGCCAAGCCGAAGTCGCCAGCGTGCAAAACACCATCAAGCGAGTCACGGCGACGGTCACCTATGCCGATAAAGCGCCGGTGGCTAAGCCAGGTGGCGGCAGTCGGGTGCTGTCGTCGGAGCGGGTAGTGTCGGGTGCTGCGATCGACCAGCCCTGGGAACTAAAGTTTAAGCCTGAGCCTGACGAGGGCGATCGCCGACAGAGCCAAGCGCAAAGCGCTATTTTGAAAAGCCGAGGATTGGTAGCCGCCTCGGTGGCCGCAAACCGTCCTGAAGACGGTGGCATTGGGGAAGCAACCGTTAGTCAGGATGACTTTGCGCGGCTGCTCAGTCAAGCCACCAGCAGTGAAGCGGCTCCCATTTCAGAACCTGCCGGTAAAGAGACTCAACTGCCCGGTGCGATCGGCTTTGATGGGGCTCGACGGATCGGGGGGCTCAAGCGGCTCAGAATCGGTAGACGCATTCGCAATGCGATCAAAAAAGCCACCTCGGTCGTTGTGGGGGCGGTGAAAGGCGTCGTCCACTTTGTCGTCAAAACCGCTACAGAGGTCATTGACTTTGTGGTGGACACGGTCGAAAAGGTCGGCGAGTTTATTGAAGCCGTGGTCGAAAAAGTGGTGAACGGCATCAAGAAATTCATCGAGTTCCTACAGTTTTTGTTTGACTGGGGCGACATCTTAGACACGCAGCGGTATCTAAAACGCATGATCAACTCCGGTCTGGATGCCGCTACGCAGCTCGCCCAATCCGCGAAGGAACCGGTGTCTGAGTTTATCGACGACATGCAAGACACGGTCGAAGACGGCATGAATACTCTGGTGAAATTGCTGGGCGGCAATCCTTCGGAAGCCGAGACGTTTGACTTCAAACTGCCGGAAGCCGCCGAGTGGTTTCTCTCCAAACTGTTTGGCGGTGTGAAACAAGACAGTGCCAATCCCATTCCCAACGCCGCGACGGGGCAAAATGACGGTTCTGCGATCGGCATCTTCATGTCAACCCTGTTGTCTGCGGGCGAAGACGTGATTGGTATGGCCCTGCGCGCCTTTGAGGGCTTAACCGAAGCCATTACCGCCCTGGTGACGAATCCGCTCAAGCCGCAGCTTGCTCTGATCGCCATCATCGAAGCCCTGAGGGATGTC
Organism: uncultured Halomicronema sp.; assembly: GCA_964563415.1. Taxonomy (GTDB): domain Bacteria; phylum Cyanobacteriota; class Cyanobacteriia; order Phormidesmidales; family Phormidesmidaceae; genus Halomicronema. Next base: position 711 of record CAZLYS010000433.1, on the reverse strand, counting down.
GTCATTCAGTTTTTGGATCTGATCGAAACCTTATTGCATGGGTTCTTAGACCTGATGGGAGAAGCCGTCCAACAGCTCAAGGACTTGATCAATGCGCCGATTAATATTCCCTTTGTCAGCGCTTTGTTCAAGCTGCTTGGGGCGGGCGATCTCACCATTCTGAACGTGACGACCCTGCTACTCGCCATTCCGATCACGGTGATCTCGAAGCTGGCCTTCGGCAAAAAGCCTTTCCAGGGCACGGCCACGCCGGATTTTGTCGCGCTGTCGCAACCGGGGCCAGCCGCGCTCTCAGTGCGATCGCTGAGCCTATCCCAAAGTGAGGATGCCGAAACGCCTGAAACGCCTGAAGATGGCGAGGATACGGGGCCGGATCTGCAATCCACCAAAGATAGCGTTCGCAGCTTTGGCATCGCTCAACTTTCCCTCGATGCGGTTAGCGGCATTCTCACCGCCATCCTTGATGCAACTGCCGCTGGCGGTAGCAGTAAAGAGGGCGGCTCAGACCGAGATAGCGTGTCCAGTCTGGGCAGTTCGTCCGATGGGGGCAAGATGGGGATTTCGTTCTTTGAGATGATGAGCATTTTGGTGGACCATCTGAGCTGGCAGTGCTCCTTTGTCACATTCACCCTCCTGGCAGAGGCCGACGACAACAGCGGCGAGGCCAAAAAGATAGAGCGCCGAGAGCGGGCACTGCAAATCTACCGGGTG
>CAZLYS010000432.1:0-4860 GCA_964563415.1 uncultured Halomicronema sp. | reverse complement strand
GGGCTTAAAGCTCTGACCTACAACGGGTTCAGATTTTTTCAGGAAACCCTAGCTAGGGGTTAAATCCTTGCTATCAAAGCATTAGGTAGCTAATTATGGTAGCCCCTAGAAACGTAACAAGACCGCCAGGAATAACAGCACAATAAAGGCTGTACCGCTGAAGAATAGACCCACCCAAAGTGATTGCAACACCTTAGAGGGTTGCTTCTGCCACTTCCACCGCACAGCAGACATTTCTGGCCCAGTAAATCCTGGTCCTCGTAGAGCTTTTAAATCGGGTTGAGGTAGCTGATCACGATAATCAGTCCCATAGCGAGCCATATGAGCAAAGGAGATTTCCCCTGTGGCTCTTTGAGGGAGAATACGTCGCCGCTGATAGGGGACGATAGTTTCGCCAAAATTGCTCAAGTATTCTTCACTATCCAGCAATGCATCAATAAATGCATTCAGCCCCTGCTGACCTAACACAATTGACCAAGCGAGCTTTTCGCGATCGCCGTAAATACTCCGCCCCAAAACTCGCTGGACGCAAATTTCCACAAAGCGGTAGTTGTTATTGCTGTCGTATACGAGGCGTCGGAACGAGTCTGCTAACAGTAATCCTCGGATGAAGTCTTTCACGGTAATTTGACCAGACTTGAGCTGCGACTCCAGAAAAGGTTGGCGAAAGCCTTTGAGCATTTGCTGCTCGTTAAAAATCTGGCGATAAGCTGCCTTAATTAGATCATCAAGCTCAGTCTCGGAAAGCAGGTTCTCGGTGCTGAAGATTCTAGGCTGCTCATCACCGGGAACCTCAAAGCCTGCTACTCGTTGATTTTGGGAAACGGGAGAGTATTCTAAAAGCCCAATTGCCATCGTTATAAAACTCCTAAATTTGAAATTTGAACTCGGTCACAGAGAAATGAAAAACAGATATTTAGACGCTACACAGTCAGCTAGGACTCTTCTTTGACATAGGCAAGGGATAGGGTTAACTCCGAAATATCCGGTTACGCCACTGACTTGACCGGGACTCCCCAATCGCGGCATATCGCCGGGCGTCGGCAATCTGCGCCTCTAAGGCAACGATTTGAGAAGTTTGCCAGTCTACCTGACGCTGTAGCGAAGCCGTCATCTCCACAGGATCGGCTTCGGGTAGCGGGTTCCAAGTATCCCCAATCTGCATAGCCCCCAATGTGGCTGAAGGGCGAATATCTGCTAATTGCTGCTTTAAGTCCTGGATTTGCTGAGCCTGTTGCTGCATGATTTGCTTTAAAGCAGCTTCATTAGCGGCGTTGGCAGCGATCGCTTGCCGCTTAGTGTCACTCATGACCTCAGGCTTAAAGACGTCTCTCAGAATGTCTTGGGCATCACGCGGCTGACTAATAGCATGGGGATACGTTGCCATCAACGCCTCGATCAATTCGGGAGCGTTCCCCGCTGCCGGATTTTGGTCACTGCTAGAAGCACTCCGCAGTAACTGTAAAGTGTTGGCAAATCCCATTACAGGCTGACCAGTTTGGGTGTTAATGCCTCGGACATAAGGCACTACCATTTCCCCAAAGGCCTGCTGATATTCTTCACTATCTAGATATGAATCGATATCGGCCTCAAATCCAGCGGTATCCAAAATGCCGCTGTGGAATTTCATTTCTTCAAAATTATTAGGGGCGCGACCCAGCAAATGCTTGAAGTTCAATTCAATCGCCCGATAGCGATAGCAATTATCAAAGAAGCGGGTGCGATAAAGGGATGATTTGGCAATGCAGCGGATAAACTCCCGAATACTGAGTTCCCCTCGCTTCAATTGCGATTCCGGCACCTCTAATCGTTCACTCTCCATCACATGGGCATTCCCCAACACTTGGCGATAAACAGCCCGAATCACAATATCGGCATCCTCCAGAGAGAAACCGGGGTATAACTCAACGGGATCCGTATTAAAGCCTTGATACTGCGCTTGTTCCTGACTCTCAACCCGAGGGGTGGCCGCCTTCGTTGATGACTCTGGAGTAGTTGCGATCGCCTGAGAGACTGTAGCGGCAAGAGAAACTGGAGAAACCCAAGCTCTAGCCCTTAGCCCAATGGATTGGGTATTGCCCTTGACTGCCCGTGCAATGACTTGCTTAGCATCACGGAGGGGACTCCAATCTTGGGGCACATTGGTCGGTAACTTAATCTGGCTGGCTTGATTGAGCAAAATGGCCTTTGCCAATCGAGCTGAGTTACGATTTGCCAGGTAGTCGCGATCGCTGGCAGAGCGTCCTCGTAAAAGCTTATACATGTGGGTAAAGCCCACCAGAGATTTACCTGGTTGGGTTTTATAGCCTCGATAGTAAGGCACCGTGTCACCGCCAAATGCTTGCCAGTACTCATCACTATCGATATAAGCATCAATATCGGCAGCGTACCCAGCGGTATCGAGAATGTGACTATGATAGGTCGTCTCCTCATAGCCCTCAGGTGCCCGCCCTAGCAGATGCTTAAAGTTCAATTCAATTGCTCGATAGCGAGGACAGTTCTCAAAAAAACGCGCCCGATACAACTCTGACTTAGCCAACTGGCGCACAAACTCTTTAACGTTCAAGTTCCCTTGAATCAATTGCGACTCTAATGAACTCAATCGCTCGCTTTCCATTACATGGGCATTTCCTAAAACCTGCCGGTAGATGGTCTGAATAACAGTCTCAATTTCGGCAGCAGAAACGCCTGGGTACAGCGCAACCGGAGCCGTCTCATCAAATACACGTACACCAAGCCCTGAGTCTGGATTCACTGTTGGGTTTACAAAGGTATTAACCATAGCTGTAATTTCCTCGTTGCATTTGAGAGCCCTAAGGCCAATTCAAGATTCCAGACTCAATCGTTGTGCAAGCTTATTCGGACTAAGCTCACATCTAGAAGTACATTACGGATTGCAATCAAACCGAGTTCTAAAGCTGCCATATTTAATCCAATACTGCTTAAGCTGATGACCTGGGGTTAGAAGGCTAGCCCTAACGCGATAAAGCATTACTTGTCGGTGATTACCCATCCAAACCTTATCGACCGGGTCAACTGCAATCACAGCTCCCCCTAAGGCGGAAACACAATCCGAAAACCGTTCAATCATGCCGTAATCTACGGTTTCAAAGATGAAAAAATTCCCTGAACAAATTAGATGGCGACTGCGAATCCAACCTTTCATCTTTTTCTGTGATTCTGGAGGAAGCATCGCAGGTTGAGAAACATCCAGAGTTGTGGGTAATTCTTTATGGGGTGATTGTAATTTCATGAGCGAAGCTTTCCCGTTTTTCAAACCGTAGGGAACCATGTTCTGATCCCCAAACTTGTTGGTGAGTATTAACGTCTAGACCTTTATCAAGACTGGCCCAAGTAGATTCTGTAATCTCTACGTCGCTAACCAGATATGTCTGACAACCATTTTTATTAATTAGACACAAGTTACCGGGTTCTACCCCACCGATAAATTTATCCTTCTCACGTCTGAACACCATTGAGCAATGTTCACGGCGTTTAATCGCTTCTGGAGTAATGGTTTTTAATATCGAAGATTCCCGGGCTGCACCGGCATAAATAAAGGAGTCAACCAAGCTGTAGTTCTCGATGTAGATATGGTCCCCTCTGTCAACTAAGCGGTGAATTCCTTGACGATACGGAGTCCACAGATCGTAGTCATAAACTTGTTCTGAATAGAAGCCAATATCCGAAAAGAAGTCAAAGGCTAAAGGTCGAAAAAACACATGGATATGAGCAAATTCTCTAGGGTTATCAGCGGCTTGCTTTTGATTGCTAAAGTCACCTGCCATCCAGTGAGCCAAGGTCACCAAATCAGGTGAATATTGATCGGATAAAGCTTTTGAGGATGTGAGCATCATCTGTCAAAGTGTTTTTCAAAGACACTAGGTCTTAAGAAGATTGTCGAATTTCTGAGGAAAAAGAAGCCGTCACCACTCCAGAACCAGCACTCGTCTTAATCAGAGAAACTCGGCAGCGAACATTGGGATTCACAAACCAGATTTTCTCTTCTGCAGCGGCGCGATCATAACTCGTCACCAACACAAAAGTGCCATCTTCGATGATCCGATAATCTCCAGCAGCTGCCATCGTCTCTGCATAACCTTGTTCACGCAGGAGTTTGCCTACGTTAGGCCGATTCGGATCAGGTATTGGAACAAGAACGGAAGACCCTTTAAGGATTTCCTCACCATCATCCCAGTCTGACTGACCTTCCCAACTCATTTTAAAAGGGGACACGGCTTGGCTGGGATCAACCTTGTAAGACTTACAAAGGTTGATCACGGAGGCATCTTCAGGAGAGACAACTTCAATATCGATGACAGACTCTACTGCCTCAAAATGGCTAAATGCTAAATGATGAGCACTTCTTTGAGAACGCCACTGACCAATTGATTTTTCAACAAACTCCTGAATATCCATCAAATTTAAATTCGGGTGATTAAAACAAAATTATTTATCCGGAAATTGACAATCTATTCATCTGTTGAAGCTCCCAATGGTGAAGAAGATACAGGATGAGAAAAGCCAGAATGTTAAGCCTTTTGAGGCCTGCGACTCTGGCTTTTCCAGGATCAATTATCTTCAGGCTTCACACCAGCCACAGAAACAGCACTAACTTTTCCACCCATCCGGTTAATGGACTGCATCACCTGAGACATTTGGTTAAAAGGAACCTTAATCTCGTAGTTGCTAGTCTTCATCACATCCTGCTGGCAAACACCCGTAATCGTGATAGAAACTGGACGACTGCTGTAGCTACTGACTCCAGAAGCACCTGTGACATTCATACCTGCCATCATAAATTTCCTCAATTCAATTCAACCTAGGGCCAACTGTCAGCTAAGTATTAGCAACTTCAGC
>CAZLYS010000431.1:0-4864 GCA_964563415.1 uncultured Halomicronema sp. | reverse complement strand
ATCGGTGGTTGGCAGGTACCCCGGCAAGGTGTGAAGGTTTGCCGTGAGCGTGGCACCAACATCCTCACCGTCACTGACATTACTGAAATGGGGTTGGATGCCGCCGCTGACTTTGCCATTGAAAAAGCCACAGACGGCACCGATTGTGTCTGGATTAGCTTCGATATCGACTGCATTGATGCGGGCTTTGTCCCTGGTACGGGCTGGCCCGAACCCGGCGGCCTCATGCCCCGTGAAGCCTTGTATTTACTCAAGCGCATCGTGCAAGAAACCACCGTTTGCGGCATCGAAGTTGTCGAAGTTTCCCCACCCTATGACGTGAGCGACATGACCGCTTTGATGGCAACTCGCGTCATTTGCGACACTATGGCTCACTTGGTGTTGTCCGGGCAGATTCCCCGGTCTGAGAAACCCGATTACATTCATGCGGAAGCGAACATGAACGTCGATCAGGCGTGGGAGTGAGGAGTCGGTGGAGTAGATGAGGTAGGTGGAACGTGGGTGGTGTGGGTGAGTTATTGGTGAAGGGGGTGAGAAAGTGTCCAGGTTTTAGAGTTTTTGATGAGGTTGAAAAGAGTTCGGATAATGCGATCGTTGGTTTGTTTGAGAGCCTCTCCGACTTCGCGATCAAGGTATTGGCACCGAACGGCGAATGCAATCCAGGTCTGAGTTTCGGCTGCCTCAGCCGTACAGTCAGACAGCTTAGCCACAAAAGAAGCCTCGTAAATTCGTTTACGCCATGCTTCCGCTAAATTGGCACAAACCGACCGGGACGACCGGCGCATTTGATCAGTGAGTGAATATCTTTCCTCTACAGGAAATCGTTTTGAAAGCTCGAAAATCTTCATTGCGGCATCAAAAGCAATTTGATAGACCTCCAAATCTTCGTGTCGTTTGACCAATCCTCCCATCGCACCCACTCCTCAAAAAATGTTCAGTTCTATTCCAGATTTCCCACCCACCGCACCCACCTCCCCATTTACCTCACCCCTCCACTCACCCTTCACCCCGCTACCCAGCCACCCTCACACCCAGCCACCATGCACGAAACCGACATGACTAAGGCCCTCATCATGACCATCCAGGAATGGCGAGACTCACAGCCAGAGAAGCCACCTGTGGAGCGCGTTTTCCTCACTGTGGGGCAATTCACCTGCGTGGAACCAGCCAGCTTGCAGTTCGCGTTTGATGTGCAGACCCGAGGTACGTTTTTGGATGGGGCTGAATTGATTATCCAAGAGACGCCGCTGATTGCGTTTTGTCACACCTGTCAGGCGGAATATCGACCGGAAATAGGGCTGCAATATGCCTGCCCCACCTGCCGATCGCCCCTCGACGACATCCGCTCCGGTCGTGAATTAAAAATCGATCGCGTCCAATACGCGACCTCTTCTACCCCGATGGCTTAGCTTTGCCCGATCGACGCGCTGTTTCAATTCTGTACTCTGATCCCCTGCTTCATCACAGTTCACCTACTCGCTATGACTACCCAGGTCGTTTCTGAAATCGCCAGCCTCAAATCTTCCCTAGAGTCTCAGGGGGTCAAATATGCCTTGGCGAGCTATGTCGATATTCACGGCATGTCTAAAGCCAAGATGGTGCCGCTGAGCCATCTGGGGCAAATGATGCAGGGGTCAGAACTGTTTACCGGGGCAGCTCTAGATGGTGTGCCTCAAGACATTAGCGATGAAGAAGTCGCAGCCATGCCGGATCCGCAGTCGGCTACCATCCTGCCGTGGAACAAGCAAGTCGTCTGGTTTGCCAGTGATCTCTATCTTTCGGGACAGCCCTTTGAAGCCTGTTGCCGCAGCATTCTCAAACGCGTTTTAGACAAGGCGGCAAAGCTGGGTTTCACCTTTAATCTAGGCATTGAGACCGAATTCTTTGTCTTTAAGGAAACTGAGCAGGGTGGGTTTGCTCCGATCAGCGATCGCGACACCCTGGCTAAACCCTGTTACGACCTGACCGGTCTACTCGACAACTACAGTTGGTTGACTGAGTTGGTGGAGGCCATGAATCACCTGGGCTGGGATGTGTATTCCTTTGATCATGAGGATGCCAATGGTCAATTTGAAACTGATTTTGCGTATGCTGATGCGCTGACGATGAGCGATCGCCTCACTTTTTTTCGGTTGATGGCGAAAGAAATCGCCCGTAAACACGGCTATTTTGCCAGCTTTATGCCGAAACCCTTTGCCAACCGCACTGGTAGCGGTGCGCATTACAACATGTCGCTCGCTGATATTGAGTCGGGCAAAAATCTCTTTGAAGATCGCACCGATCCGCGCGGCTGCCAGCTGTCTCAACTGGGGTATCAATTTCTCGCGGGTATTTTGCGCCATGCCCCAGCCATTTGTGCTGTTACCTGCCCTACTGTCAATAGCTACAAACGGTTAATTCGTAAGGGCAGCATGTCAGGCTTTACCTGGGCGCCTGTCTATATTTGTTATGGCAATAACAACCGCACCAAAATGCTGCGCATTCCTTTGGCGGGCGGGCGAGTGGAATGCCGAGCGGCTGACATTTCCACCAATTTGTATCTGGGCGCGGCCATGATTCTCGCGGCGGGGCTAGAAGGAATTGAGCAGGGTCTCGACCCAGGCGAGCCCCATACCGAAAACATGTACAACTACACCCTGCCAGAACTGGATAGCATGGGCATCGATCTGCTACCGCGAAACTTGCAAGCCGCGATCGATGCTTTTGAGCGTGATCCTCTGAGCGCTGCTGTGATGGGGCCACTGATGTATCGCACCTACACCGATTTCAAACGCCAAGAATGGGAGGAGTATCACACCCACATTTCCGACTGGGAGCATCAACGCTATCTGAAATTCTTCTGACCCCCGCTAGCCTGTACGGGCGCACGGCCGTGCGCCCCAACCCTTACAAAAACCATGCACCAAATCATCGACGAATCCCTCGGCATCAATCTGCTCCATGCGAATCAAGAAGGGGCTGATCACAATCGCGCTCACTTCGACGACTGGGGCATTACCTGCCTCAACCTCATGAGCAGTCCCGGCGCGGGTAAAACTGCCCTGCTTGAAAAGACGCTCGCTAGTCTTACCAATGACCTCAACATGGCTGTGATTGAAGGCGACATGACCACTGAACTGGATGCCGATCGCCTCCGCCAGTACCACGTCCCTGTCATCGCTATCAATACGGGCCGCGCCTGTCACCTCGACGCGCGGATGGTCGCGGGCGGCATTCATACCCTGTCCCATGACTACACTCCCGCTGATCTGGATCTGGTAATTGTCGAAAACGTCGGCAATCTCGTCTGCCCCGCCGAGTTTGAAGTGGGGGAACATGCCAAGGTCGCGTTACTCAGCGTCACTGAAGGTGAAGACAAGCCGCTGAAATATCCCGTCATGTTCCGGGAAGCAGATGTGCTTTTGATTACAAAAATTGATCTCGCTCCCTACTTAGATGTGGATTTAGAGCGCATTGAAGCCAATGTGCGTCAAATTAATCCCCATGTCACCGTGATTCCTGTGTCTGCCAAAACGGGAGCTGGATTAGAGAGCTGGTTCGACTGGGTGCAGACTGCTGCGAAGTCGCCTGCCTTGACTTCTGCTTAACGAAGTTCGTTGCTGTTTAGTTGTGTTCACTCTCTAGAAAAAACTATGAAACGTCGTTCCATTTTGCCAGTCTTGCTGGCTTTCTTTTCTACCTTATTTATTACCTTTAGCTGTGCTCAACAGCCCACTGAGACGGGCACTGCCGAAGACCCAGCACCGGAAGCGGTAGCGCTCATCAATGAAGAGCCCATCGTGATGGGCTATAGCAGTTGGGCCGGTTGGTGGCCCTGGGCGATCGCTGAGGAAGAAGGGCTGTTCGAAGCCAATGGCGTCAACGTTAACCTCATCTGGTTTGATGGCTATCTAGAGTCGATGCAGGCGCTGGCCTCTGGTCAACTCGATGCCAATTGCCAAACGCTCAACGACACTATTTCCTTTGCGGGTGAAGCGGTGAATGGCGAAGTTGCCGTGGTTGTGAATGATAACTCCGCCGGTAACGATAAGGTGATTGTCGCCCCCGAAATCAATACTGTAGAAGACTTAGTCGGCAAGTCTGTGGCCCTTGAAGAAGGCGTTGTCGGCGACTTCTTATTAACCCTGGCGCTAGAAGATGCGGGTCTGTCTCGTGAAGACGTCAATATTGAAAACCTGGAAACTGGCGCTGCTGCTGCGGCCTTTGCCGCTGGTCAGGCTGACGGTTTCGCTGGCTGGGTACCCTTTTGGGAAACGGCTCTATCCCGCGAAGGTAGCAAAGAACTGACCAGTTCTGCCGACTTCCCTGGGGCGATTCCGGATTTGCTGGTGGTCACGCAAATCCTGATTGACGAACAGCCTGAGGTGGTTCAAGCCCTTGTCGATACCTGGTTCGACATTCTCGCTTTCATCGACGACAACCAAGAGCGCGCCTACGAAATCATGGCCGATCGCGCCAGCGTCAGTGCCGAAGATTTTGAACGATATCTCGAAGGCACCCGCTTTTTCACTCTAGAAGACAACCTGGAAGCCTTTTCGCCTGGTGACAGCATGGTGCACATGCCCTTTGCTGCTGAAGAAATGGCGAGTTTCATGGTGGAAGTTGGCTTTATTCCGGAAGCGCCTGATTTAGAAGCGGTTTTGGATGATCAATTTGTCTCGGCTTATGCGGAAGCGGAGGCTTAGCGGGGTCTGAGGGTAGCAGGGTGTGAGGGTGAGTGGGTGTGACGATACACGACAATCATCGGCTCTACTCAGCCACTTTGCTACCCATCCACCCAGCGACTCTGTTACCCAGCCACCCAATCACCCTGCTACCCATCCACTCTTACTCCCACATCGGGCAATCTCAACCTAACCTCTCT
>CAZLYS010000430.1:1914-4868 GCA_964563415.1 uncultured Halomicronema sp. | reverse complement strand
TTGAGCATTTTCAATGGGCCACACCACCAGGCAGATTGCGGAGAAGAGCAGCGTTAGAGCAAAGCTTAGCCAGGTATAGGTAAGAGGATGCAGGTAGTCAAAACTTTTTTGGGCATTGACGGTATAGGTGGCATAAGCAACCCCGCTAGCTACTCCTAGCACAGCACCAGCCCAACTGCCGCCCCCGGTCCACTGCTCAGCGGGAATCGTGAGCGCACTGCCGCCCATAATGCAGGCCATGATGCCCCACTGTATGGCACTGGGTCGTTGTCCTAAGAAGCGCCAAGACAGCAACGCCGTAAAAATGGGAAACGTGAAGAACAAGGTAAGGGCGATCGCGGTGGCAATCAGACCAATCGAGACATACAGCAAGGCCAGGTAAGTAAACATGAGGAGCCCGCCTGCGATCGCATGCCCTAAAGCTCGTCGTTCACTCGGATGCACTAATTTCTTGACATCTCGCCAAATCGCCGGATGCAACCGTGTTGTGAGCAGACCCATTAGTGGCACCGCCAGCACCATTCGCAGTAGCAACAATAAGAACGAATTGTGCAGCGTCGGCGTCAGAAAGCCCCCTGTCACCCCAACGCCTACAAGCGTCTGCTCGGCAAACAGAATCCGCACCACCACATTTTGAATGCAGAAGAACACCGACGACAGCAAAACCAGAGTGAAACCGAGCACACCATTTCTCGATAAATGACTTTAGGCTTATACAATTGCATCTGATTATGCCTTGATTCGCTCTGAACAGAGGGCGTTTTTCGATGCAGCGACACAAGTTCTGATACAAGATATTGCTGGCCGGATTAGCTGACTATGACAGCACAATAGTTGAGTTGCGTGCCGAAACCATCGCAACTAAGGCCGTTCAGTGGATATTAAGACGCCGAAGGTGCATGACTCTGATGGAAGCTTGACCATGCTAAGTAATCTCGCGCCCATTGTGAGTAGACATCTTTTCAACATCGAGTAATGCCTGTTGAAACTCTTGAGCCCAAGCAGTCGTCTCATTCTGTACTTCGACATTGACATCCCGTAAAAACGCTCGACATAGCAGAATGCCTTCTTGAGTTTCTGCTGCTGTCAGTTGGGGACAGCGAAAGCGATATTCTTCCCAATCAAGCCTAAAGTCTGCTTGCAAGATCGTGAGTCTTTGAGCTGTACGCACATAACGCACCCAGCCACTGGTATAGCCACCAAACCGATCAAGCGCTACGCATAACGCGGCGGTCGCGAGTGCAATAGTGGCCCAAGCTGGGGAAATTATGGGTGAACCGTCTGATTGCTCATAGATTTCTCCCACAATTGGAATCATCCCGGCTACCGCGATCGCAATAATGGACGCAGCTCGCAAGAAATACCCCATCCGGCTTTTAATACGCTTGCTGGCGTAATACCAATTGATAGCTTTTTCACATTCGTAATTTACAAACTCACACAGCTGCTCTAAAGAGTTCCATCGATTCTCTGTATGCCACTCTAGATCTTTTGGAAAATCTTGGAAAACTAGGTCTTTTTTCTGAGCTGCTCCCATCTTGCTGCCCTGATGTCCGCTTTCTGATACTCACTGTCAGCTAAGAACTAGCCTACGGTGTGACCTTTGGCGGCGATCGCCGCTCGAATCGATTCCTCGCTAGCTGTTGTTTCAGCTGAGACATCCTTGGTTTCTACATTGATGTCGACTTTTGCATTGGCATCTAGCGACGTGATCGCCGCCGCCACGGTCTTCGCACAACCGTCACAGACGATAGAGGGCACTTTGAACTGTAAAGTCATGGCTAGACTTGCCTTTCACAATCTTCCTCCATAGCATACCGAGACCTCTGGAAATTGTGCAGAATCACTAGCAACCACAGTGTTCTCCTTTTATTGAGAACGCTGTGGTTGATAAATTACTGAGCGGCTAAATGCTCATTCAAACAATCGATCGCGGTATCGATACCGGCAACTGCTGTTTCCACATAGGGATCTTGCAGCCCAGCCTCCAGACAGTGTTCTAAATAGCCCAACTCAATCACCAGGCGCTTAGTGATCGCTTGCAATCGGCGCTGATGAGCAGTCTCGTTGAGCGTTAAGTAAGTAGTATTAAACATCGCTGCAATCCTCAATCTGTGGGCATTACAGCTATTGATAACGGAGTTGAGTTTGTTGCAACAAGGGGCAAATTATCAACAGCGGTTTGTTGCAGAATCCGCAAGCGCAACCGGTCGGTCCTAGAGCACGTCAACCAGCCATTCCAAAAGCCTTTAGTCTCACCATTAAGATGGTGTAACGATTTGGTCTTGCGCCAATGACTCTCGACAGAATATCGTTAGGCCAGCAACTTTGAGATGATTGACTATTCGTGGCTAGCGGCCTGACAGTTCGACAATCGGGGACGTTGCGTCCTGCCCATCGCGAAACCGTTTTTTGTAAAACGTTAGTGGTGGGAAATTCGGTTGCGGCCTACACGGCGACCTTGGCCATTTTACAAGCCGGCGGGCAAGTGTGTTGGGCGCAAGCCGGTACGTTAGACCTGGTTAAAACGCTTAATCGGCAGCAGCGATCGCAACAGGCCGAATCTCGATTTAGCTGGCGCCAAGGGCGACGCATTTCTCCTTGGGAGGACGCGACCGTGATGTCTCAGAGTCAGCAATCCTTTTGGACAAACTGGCGTCCGCAGACAACTCTGGCAGCGTCTAAAGCACCGCAACAATTGCCGCCACCGGGGACAGCGTCAGCGGTCACGACGGCCCCCCGACAAACTAAAGACAGTCAATTTCGGCAGGCGATCGCCCCTTATTTGCAGAACCAGCAGCTGATCCTGATTCCCCGTGGATTACCGGTCAGAGTGCTGTATTCACAACAACGTGGCAAACGTCGAGTCCACCAAGTGGTGTTTCAAGACGCGACCACACGGCAGCGCTTTCAAATTCATGCGCGGCTGATTCTCGACGCGACGGCTGATGCCC
>CAZLYS010000430.1:0-1904 GCA_964563415.1 uncultured Halomicronema sp. | reverse complement strand
TTTTACAAAAAGATTTGGCAGCCGCTTCTGAGGCTACGCTGATTCCTGAACATCGACTCACGGTCGACGAAGCAATCGCTGATTTGCGGCGAGAAGCGCGAGGGCAGGTCTTTCCCGACAGCATTGCGATCGTCGTAGCGAGCGGCTTAGATAAGCGCTCTAAACCCCGTCCTCTGTCAGTGCCGCTGCGATCGCTCATTTTGCAAGAAACTGAGGGCTTTTTGAATGTCAGTATGCCGGGGTGTGAACCACGGCTGCGGCCAATTTTTGCCCATCCTCGAGCGCAATGGGCGTTGGGCGAGGCAGCCGGGCAAGTGGCGGCTAAGGCGGCCCAAGCCGGCGGTCTTGAGGCGCTGAGAAAACCGGCTAATTGGGCTTGGAAACTGCAGCAAACGCTGGTGCGTCAAGGTATTCCTGTCTTTGCCTTTGATGATGTGACCTTGAATGATCCCGATTTTGAAGCGATTCAACTGGTCGCGATCGCGGATGTCGTGAGAACCACACGGCGGCGTGATCTGAGCTTCCGGCCTGAGACTCCTGTAACCAAGGCGGTATTAGCATCTGCCTTGGCCCGGTTGCCCAAACAAACATTTCCCTCAAGTGAGGAAATCGCTGCCCTGACAGATGTGACAGCTAATCATTGGGCAGAGCAGGCCATCCAAACTGCGATCGCAAACCACACGCTCACACCAGAACAAGCAGCCACCTTTGAGCCGAGTAAAGTTTTGACCCAACGGCAGCTATGGCAAGTGCTACAGCCGCTATATCCACCCCGTATTACCGCCCCACCTCTGGCCCTCAATGAGGCTCCAGCGCGCCGGCGTCACCTATCGCGATTGCTCTATCCACTACTGCAACACCAGCTCGGAGATTAAGCACGCCTTCGGTGAGTACACCTCTTGCTAGCAGAGTGCCGCGCCGCTTCCTCGCTCTTTTGATTACCCCTTTAGAAAATTTTTTCCGAACAGATTCCCTTTATAGTCAAGGCACTGCAGCGGTAGCCAGGGCAATCAGCTAGCCGGAGCTTTTGCAACACCCTATATCAAGGGCCGCTTGTGGTATCTGTATTGTGTTGTTTGTGCGTGGTGATGACGTCATGGATTTGATGAGTATGGTTGGGCAGGCGATCGATCGCAGCGACACTGAGGCCAGCAATGACCTCATGGGAACTGTTTTGGGTGCGCTAAACAATGCCCCGGTGGAAAATAATAAAATTGGCGATGTCGCCCGAGGTTTCCAGAATGAGTTGCAAAAGCAGGGCAACGCGAGTTCTTTGATGGGGAGTTTGCAATCGGTTGCGGCAACTGGTGCGATCGAGCAACTACTCGGGTCAGAGCAGGTCATGGCATTGGCTCAGCAAGTCGGTGTTGATCCCGCCATGGTGAAAAGTGTCACCCCACTCATTGCGCAATTTCTCGTCAAAGGGTCAAACTCTCAGGGTGACGGCTTGCTAGAAAAGGTCTTGTCTGGTGACGTTGATCTTGGCCAGATGGCTGGAGTCATCGGTATGGCTAGCAAGTTTATGTAGATCTGTCGCTGTTGTGAGTGCAAACAGTGCTGGACATGCCCTCCTTAAGTTCTTGATGAAGCTGTCCTGTATGGTCAGCTTCATCAGAACAATGGTCCATGACGCGGGCGCGCCACTCCAAACCATGAAAAGGCCTAGGGATGCGGGCGGTGGGGGGTGGGTCAGGACACCCTC
This sequence comes from uncultured Halomicronema sp., assembly GCA_964563415.1. Taxonomy (GTDB): domain Bacteria; phylum Cyanobacteriota; class Cyanobacteriia; order Phormidesmidales; family Phormidesmidaceae; genus Halomicronema. The sequence continues at coordinate 202 of CAZLYS010000430.1, read as the reverse complement.
TGGCAGAGAGTTTTGGCGTGATCTGTGACCCTACGAGGAGATTATTTTCAGAACAATGGTCCATGACGCGGGCGCGACACTCCAAACCATGAAAATCGTAGGGTGCCGTCAGCGCAGCGACGCACCGATGCCAGATTATTTTCAGGGCAATGGCCCATGCCGCGTGGCGCGCCACTCCAAAGGATGAAAAGGGGGGTATAAC